>QJVU01000313.1 GCA_003235605.1 Planctomycetota bacterium
AGTGCGCTGGGTATGGGCACCTTGTAGTCCGTCAGCTTGATCTTGCTCTCGCCTTCGATCAACAGTCTGCGGGAGCCGTCCAGGCTCAACTTCACCTCCATCTGCTCGGAGCGTGTCTCGCCTCGGATGGTCATCTCACCCGTTGCGGTTCCCTCCACCACCATTGCCTTCTCGTCGACCTTCTTGGGCGCGAAGTCCTGGATCCTGAAGGTGATCTTGCTGTGCTCTTTCGTGCTCAAGTGCTGGAACATCTCCTGGTCCCGACCGTCGTGTCCGGTCCTGAGGGTGGCGGCATCCACTTCGCCCCACGCCTCGCAACCGACATCCGGATGCGCGAGGCAGGCCGTGACGCGACCGTTCACGTGCGACGTGACCCCCGAGAAAGTGTGGAGTGTGCTCTTGCCGTCGAAGCCCACGCGGGACAGAGACGGGATTATCTCGAATCGCTGCAGCTTGTCGAACTGGAAACCGTGGTCGGGCAGCTTGAACGCCAGGAAGCCGCGGCTGCCGGCAGGCTCGGCGGCTGGTGTTGCGGCCACAGTCCCGTTGTCTTGTCCGTGGCCCGTGGCAGGGAACCCGTTCTGGACGGCCGCCGTAAGGGTCTCGAGGTCCTTGCGCACCTGCGCCAGATCCTCCTGCAGCACCTGCATCTCGGAAGGGCTCCGATCGCCGTCCGTGGCTGCGTCCTGAACGACGACGTGGATGCGCTCTTGCACCAGGAGCCACGCGGCCACGCCGCCCGCAGTCCAGAAAAACAACGCCAGAACGCCTGTGGCTTTCAGCACTTTTGACATCATGACCGGTTGGAAGCAAAGCGCAGGCCAAGATCCGACATGGCCCCGACAGATGCCCACATGCCCGCGAAGACGGCGTTTTGGCGGCATGGACACGCCTTGGTGCAGCAGGCCAGCTGCCAATTCTACGGGCACGTGTTTGCAATCCTTACAACGCGCGTGGAAGAACCGGCCGTCCTCCACCTGGAACGAAACTCGGGCGAGCCATCCTGGGGAGGATTCTGAGAGAAGCTCTCGACGGCCTGCGGTGCTTGCCTGCGGTGGTTGCGGGGCACTTGACGAAGGCCTGACGGGTGCTGCCCGAGATCTGGCATGGCGTGTGCTTCATGACGATCATGTCCATCAGCGCGACACGGCACGACGTGGTGGTTGTGGGTGGGGGCCCGGCGGGCGCGAGCCTCGCCATGCGCCTTGGCCGGGAAGGGCTCGACGTTGCCCTGCTAGACCGTTCCCGGTTCCCCAGGCGCAAGCCTTGCGGTGAGTTCATGAGCCCGGCATGTTTCCCCATCCTCGAGGGTTTGGGCCTTGGGAAGGCTGTCCTGGCACACGGTGCCCGACCGGTCCGTGGCATGGAGGTGTTCGGATTCGAACAAGCGGCAGTGGGGGACTACCGCACCTTTGGGGCAGACGACGGCCTCTTGGCCCTGGAGCACGGATACGGGCTGCGGCGTGAGCTGTTCGACGACCTCCTCTTTCGGGCGGCGGCAGCCACCCCCGGTGTCACGGTGCACGAGGGCTGGAGGGTGACTGGCCTGCTCCGGTCCGCAGACGGCGCTGTCTCGGGCGTTCGTGTTCAGGATTCCCACGGGCTGCCGCGCGAGGTCCTGGGTGATTTCACGATCGGGGCCGATGGCGTGCGGTCCCGCGTCGCAAGCGAGCTGAAGGTCCAGCGAGACGTTCCCTGGCTCCGCAAGTTCGCCCTGGTCACCCGCTACAAGGGTACGCCGCTGAAGCCCCGGGCCGAGGTCCACCTGTTCCCGATGGGCTATTTCGCGGCCTGCCCGGTCGACGACGGGCAGCTTTCCGTGAACCTGGTCATCGATTTCGAGACCGTGCCGAAGGGGCGCGCGCGCCTGGAGGAGCTGTTCCAGGAGAAGCTGGCCCTGGCGCCGCGGCTGCAGGCCAGCCTCGCCGGAGCCGAACGGGTCGAACCGTTGCGGGGGGTCGGCCCGTTGGCCCGCCGAACCACCGAGCAGATCTTCGATGGCGCGGCGCTGGTAGGGGATGCCCGGGGCTACGTTGATCCGATTACCGGCGAGGGCATATACTTCGCGTTGCGCAGCGCCGAGATCCTGGCCGAGACCTTGATCCCGGTCCTGCGCGACAGGCGCTCCGGGCGTGGGGTGCTGCTTCCTTACAAGATACGAACTAATGCGGAGCTCAATCCGCGCATGCGAATGGGCAAACTGCTGCAGCGCGGGCTGAAACACCCGTGGATCGTCAGGGCCGTACTCGCCGTGCTGCAGGCTCGTCCCCGTGCCATGGATGCCTTGGTTGCCGTGACCGGAGACTACGTGCCGCCGACGACGTTGCTGCGGCCGGGACTGTGGTTTCGCGCCTGCTGAGGCGTGACCGTTCTGGCCGCCGATCATAGGTATGCATGCTCATGAAAGAGGTCTCTTCGGCGGAACCGCCGACTCACGCGTTTTCCATTGGGCGAAAGGTTACCCTTGCCTTCTTGGCGATTGCCGTCGCCCTGGTCACACTTGGCGTCGTTGCGATCTACAACCTGCGGGCGGTCCAGTTGGCTGCGGATCGCCTGACCGAGGAGACTCGCGAAGCGCAGGTCATCCAGGAACTGGTCGTGCATCTCCAGGACTCCGGCCGCGATGCCGCGAAGGCCGTGGCGCAGACAAAGGCTGCCATCGCGGCGCTGTCGGATCTCGGGGAGGAGGAGGATCCATCGGACTTCAAGCACACCCGCGCCGAGCAACACCTTTACGTCGCCGTCAGTGGTCATCTGGACAACGCCGAGGCGGCGATAAGACGTGGCACGCCCGCGGAAGCAGACACGCACCTCGACAGGATCCTGGGAATCGCCCTGACGCTCTACGCCGAGACCAAGAGGGAGTTCAACCGCTCACACCGGGACCTCGAGAGACGGTCCGGCTACGTACTCAGAGCGCTCGTGGTGACGTCGTTGCTGGTCGCTGTCATCCTGATGCTCAGCTATGTTTTCGTCGCCCGTCAGATCGTACGTCCGCTGAAGGAGATGCGCCGAGGTGCTACCTTGCTCGGCGGAGGTTACCTGGGGCATCGGATCCACGTCCATTCCAAGGACGAGCTTGGCGATCTGGCCGCCGAGTTCAACCGCATGGCGCAGCGGCTTGCCAGCCACCACGCTGAGCTCGAGCTGCAAGTGCGAGAGCGTACCCGGCAGTTCGTCCGCGCTGCGAAGCTTGCCGAGATGGGGGAACTCGCTGCCGGTGTGGCCCACGAAATCAACAACCCTCTGGCCTCGATAGCCTCCTGCGCAGAGGTGCTGGAGCGACGTCTCGCAGATCAGGAGCTGGACCAGGACGAAGCGCGTGAGTACCTGACAATCATTGCCAAGGAGGCGTACCGGATGCAGGACACGACCTCCCGACTACTGCTGTTTGCTCGTCAGGAACCCGGCACGCTCGAAGACACTGATGTCGAACAGCTCCTCGGCGAACTGATTCGGATCGAGAGCCCAGCGGCCAAGAAGCGAGGCCTGCTCCTGGACGTAGAGATCGAGAGACCGCTGCCTCGCATCCTCGCGAACCCGGGCGAACTCAAGCAGGTCCTGATCAATCTGCTCAAGAATGCCTACGACGCCAGCACTGAAGGGGACACGGTCCACGTACGCGCGCAGCGCGGCAGCGATGGCCTGACGATCCAGGTGGTGGACCATGGCCAGGGTGTCAAGCCGGAGAACCTGGATCGGATCTTCGATCCTTTCTACACCACCAAGTCTCCTGGCAAGGGTACAGGCCTTGGGCTGGCCCTGGCCTACCGAATCATCGAGGGACATGGTGGTCTGATCTCCGTCCAGGGCACTAGGGACGGCGGGGCCTGTTTCACGGTGCACTTGCCGGTGCCACAGGAGTCTGCGCTGTGAGGGGCCGCGGACGAATCGTTTTCGTGGAGGACGACGAGAGCTTCCGTACGGTGATTTCCCGGGAGCTCGTGCGAGACGGCTACAAGGTCCAAGAGGTGGGCGACGGCAAGGCCGTTGCCGCGGCACTGAAAGAGCTCAATCCACACATGGTGTTGTTGGACCTGAAGCTACCGGAGCAGAACGGACTGGAGATCCTGAAACGGATCCGTGCCTACGATCCCGACATCCAGGTTGTCATGTTGACAGGTCACGGCGGAGTAGAGGAGGCGGTCGAGGCCATGCGAATGGGGGCCTACGACTTCCTCACCAAGCCGGTGCGTCTTGACGTCTTGGAGCAGGTCGTGGCGCGGGCCGTGGAACGCCACGGGCTGCTGCAGGAGAACTGCCGACTCCGCCGCATCGCCGAGAATCAGAACCCGGAGGCGCAGCTGCTTGGGGAGAGCGCTGCCGTCGGCGCGGTCCGTGAGCTCATCCGTCGAATCGCGCCGGCCGAGGGCAATGTGCTCATCCTGGGCGAGAACGGCACGGGCAAGGAGCTGGCTGCTCGCAACCTGCATCTGCGCAGCAAGCGAGCCGCTGGTCCGGTCTTGACGGTGAACTGCGCGGCGATACCGGAGAACCTGGTGGAGAGCGAGCTGTTCGGCCACGAACGCGGGGCGTTCACGGGAGCGGACCGGCGCCGTGCAGGCGTGTTCGAAGCTGCCGATGGAGGCACGCTTTTCTTGGACGAGATCGGCGAGCTGCCGCTCGCGATCCAGCCAGCCCTGCTGCGCGCGGTTCAGTCCGGCGAGATCAAGTCCATAGGTAGTGAGCGAACCCGGAACGTGGATGTGCGTGTCGTTGCGGCAACCAACCGAGACCTGCTTGAAGAAGTCAGGGCAGGGAGGTTTCGCGAGGACCTCTACTATCGCCTGTCCGCGTTGGAGATCGACATCCCACCGTTGCGCGAGCGGCGCGAAGACATCGCTCTGCTGGCCCGCTACTTCCTGGCGAACTCCGCCGACAGTGAGAAGCGGAACCTGGTACTGGAGGAGGACGCGGTCCAACGCCTAATGGTCCATGACTGGCCTGGCAACGTGCGCGAGCTGGAGAATGCGATGACACGGTTGAGCGTGCTTGCCACCGACGAGCGCGTCACCGCCGCAACCATAGATCAGTTGGTCCTCAACCGGATCCGTCCGGGACGGGGCGTGACCCTGCCAGATCTCTGTCTGGAGGATCTCGAGAAGGCTGCCATCCTGGCGGCCCTCACGCGGCTGAACGGCAACAAGAAGGAAGCGGCCAGACAGCTGGGAGTGTCCCTCAAGACCCTCTACAACAAGCTCAGCAAGTACGGCCTGCGCGAACAGTTCGTGCAGCGCTAGCTTTCGCAGTTGTTCCGGGTGGCCCGTCGACGTGATCCACCGTGGCAACCCGACCTTCACCTGTGGGGCGGCTGCCAGAGGAGACCGAGGGCCTCGTTCCCTCTTTGGGACGTTTCGGGCCCCGGCAACCTGTCAGGCACCCGCTGCCGGCTCGTTCCCGTGGGCCGCTCCATGCCGGCATGGCCCCAATGGCAGGGGTTGGGGCCCCTCCACCAGCTCCGTGAGATTGCCGATAGGGCGACTGGGTTCGAACCTGGGCCGTGGGGATTCGAGTCCCTCCCTTGTCGCCGCTCATCCGCTACACTTCGAGTGAGAAAGAACAGTCATGAGCACCCACGTTTTGTCACAACCGACCCTCGTGCTCAACCGCTCGTGGGTCGCGATCGACACGACCTCGGTGATGGACGCACTGCGGCTCCTCGTCAAGGGCGCGGCGCTTGCAGTACGGACGGATACCTATGAGGCTCATGGCTTCGATTCGTGGGCGGATCTGGCTGTTGAGCCGCACGAGCCGCATGTCAGGACAGTCCGGCTCCGCATTCGCGTACCCGAGGTGATCACGCTCACACGATACGACGGGGTGCCGTTCCACTCGGTCACGTTTACTCGTCGCAACCTGTTCAAGCGCGATCGGAACACATGCCAGTACTGCGGTGTTCAGCCGGGCACTCAGGACCTGACGATCGACCACGTAATACCACGCTCTCGCGGCGGGATGAGCACATGGGAGAACTGCGTGTTGGCCTGCGTGGGGTGCAATCGCCGCAAGGCAGATCGCACCGTAGGGGAGTCCGGTCTGCACTTGCGCTGTAAGCCCGAAGCTCCACAGTGGCGCCCGATGCTCGGCCTGCCGATCGCCAAAGTGCGCCAGTCGTGGGAGAAGTTCGTCAGCGACAACTACTGGAACGTGCGCCTCGAACCGTGATCTTCCGGGCCTCGTTCGGGCCTGCGGTCGATTCCATTCATGCTGCCTGCGTTGCTCTGGCTCCCCTCCTCGTGCTGCAGGACAGCTTGGCGCATGGCGTAGCCCGCCGGTGTGGGTAACATGCCGCCCACCAATGAGCTCGTCAGAGATGGGATCGTCGGAGAGGCTGGAGTACGAGGAGGAAGGTCTGCCCTGGCTGGACCGGCCGGCTCTGGAGATACAGCGCTACGTCGACTCCCTCGACCCTCGGCCCGAAGATCCGGAGATGCTGCGGCTGCAACTCCTGCACTGGATGGCATTCGGCTACCTGATCCTGCCCGGAGCAATCGAGTCGGCTCTCATCGACGCCTTGCTCGCCGACCTGGATGAGCTTTACTCGGACCACAGAAAGCACAAGGTCCGCATCGACTGCGACGTCTTGCACGGTGGTCCGATCAACGAGCTCCCCGCCGTGGCTGTCGAGTTGACTCGTCAGGGACGGGGGACCGTGCACCTCCGCGTCCTGGACTTCTACTGCTACTCGGTAGCCGCAAAGAAGATCTCTCTTCATCCGAGGATCTCGGGCGTCCTCCGGCACATTTTCCGCGACACTCCGGTGGTGCTGCAGTCGTTGAACTTCTCCACCGGCAGCGAGCAGCACATCCATCAGGACTTTGCCTTCGTGCCAGCCCAGATCCCGAGCCAGCTGGCGGCCAGCTGGGTTGCGTTGGAGGATGTCCACCCGGACGCTGGCCCGTTGGAGTACATCGCTGGGTCCCAGAACATTCGCAAGTTCGACTGGGGTGATGGCATGTTCCGGACCGAGAGGTCGTCACGCACTCCCGAGGAGTTTGCAGAGCACATCTACCAACAATGTGCTCGCGCCGGCCTGCACCCCCAGACGTTTTGCCCGCGGCGCGGCGACGTCTTCATCTGGCACAGTGCGCTGGCCCACGGCGGCGCTGCCGTCCGCGACCGTGAGCGCACTCGCCGGTCCTACGTGACCCACTACTCCCAGGCTTCCACCCACTTCTTCCACCACCTGAGCCCGGGGGAGGAAGCAGAGCGCGTGGAACACCCAGGGGGCTTCTTCCACAGGAGCTCGTACGATCCCCAGGGCTGGGATGTCTTCCGGAACGGGGAGCATCTGTAGGGATTGCGGGCCAGTGGGGCTGGCGGGGCGTTTCGGAGCGACGGATTTGCCGGAGCCGGTGCCGGCGGCAGAACAGGGTTGACATCGCTCTACTACAACTGTAGTAGTTTCTGCCACAATCGTGGCAGACAGTACCGTGAAGCTCAGCGATGCCGAATGGACGGTCATCAAGGTGGTCTGGGAGCGCTTTCCGGCCACTGCCCGGGACGTGCTCGAGAAGATCGAGTCGGAGACCGGCTGGGCCTACACGACGGTGAAGACGATCCTCTCGCGGCTGGTAGAAAAGGGGGCCCTTCGTGTGCGCAAACGCGCCAACACCAGCGTCTACGAGCCCGTGGTGAGCCGCAAGGACGCCCGCAGTTCTGCCCTCCGCATGCTATTGGATCGGGCCTTCGACGGCACGTTTGGTTCGTTGCTCCAGCACATGGTCACCGACGAGAAACTCTCGAAGAAGGACCGTGACAGGCTGAGGGCGATGTTGCGGGACGGTGGCAAGCGATGAGTCCTGGCGACCTTGCATCGTGCTGGTGGGCCTGGACGGCACCGATGTCCATGCAGGTCTCGGTCCTCGTCGTGATCGTCGGGATCCTGGATCGGCTACTGGCGCGCTGGGCCTGGCCGCAGCTACGGGCCGCCCTGTGGCTGCTGGTGCTGGCCAAGCTGGTGTTGCCACCGTCGCTGTCCTCGCCGGTGAGCGTGTCGCGGCTCGGCATGCTGCCCACGGCTCATCCGACGGGGTCCATGGTCCCCACCGTTTTTTTCTGGATCTGGGTGGCAGGCGTGTTGGTGCTGGGCGGGCTCGGTGCCTGGCGCTATGCGCGGTTGCAGCGGGAGTGGCTCGCCGCCGGTGTTGCGCCGGATCCGTTCGTGACAAGCCTGGGTCGTGAGGTGGCTCTCCGCCTCGGCCTGCGGCGGCTACCGAGGCTGGTCGTGCAGCAAGGGGTGACAAGTCCGGCGGTGGTGGGTTTCCTGCGCCCGGTCGTCGTCCTGCCCGCAAAGCTGGTGCTTGGCAGCAGGGAGTCGCTCGAGCACGTCTTGTTCCACGAGATGGCCCATGTGCGACGCAAGGACCCGCTCGTGGCCCTCGCCTGTCTGCTGCTGCAGCTGTGCTACTGGTTCCATCCCGCAGTCTGGTGGGCACGGCATCGGCTGGCGTCACTTCGTGAGCTCTGCTGCGACCAGACCGTTGCCAGCATTCTGTTGGACGCCACTCCCCGCTACCGCCGTACGCTCCTGGAGCTCTCCCGTCCGTTGATCGGTGATCCGGCGCCGGCCCTGGGTGCCGGGGGCCTTGCGTTCATCCACCGTCACAGCCAGTTGCTGGCGCGGCTGGCCTGGCTGGAGCGGCCTCTGCCGCGGCGTCCGTTCCCACGCCGGGTAGCCACCGTGCTCCTTTGCGCCTCCATGCTGGCGTGCTGCATCCCGCTCGGCCCGCCGGCTCCAACGGCGGCAACTGCGGCACGGGCCAGCCTCGACAATCTCAGGGGCTGCATGCAG
>QJVU01000575.1 GCA_003235605.1 Planctomycetota bacterium
TGAAGACGGTGCTGTAGGCACCTTGCGTCGCCGGGAAGCCGCTGGAAAAGGTTTGCCCCGCCACGGTCACCAGGCCGTTGACGTCGACGTGCAGCGCGGACACGCTGCCGTTTCCCAGCGAGGTGGAGTAGAGGAGCTGGTTGCTCGTGCTGGGGTCCAGGCGGGTGACGAAGGTGTCGCCGCCGATGGCCGAGCTGAAGGTCGTATCGTAGGCACCCTTCGTCCACGGGAAGTCCGTGGACTGCGTGTTGCCCGCCAAGGTGATTCTGCCACTGGAGTCGACGGACAGCGCCTTGACCCGGTCGGGGTAGTTGCCACCCAGGAACGTGGAGTAGAGAAGGCCGCTGCTCCCGATGTTGCGCAGCACGAGGCGGGTAACGAAGGCGTCGATGCCGTTGTTGTGGCTGCTGTCGTACGCTCTTGTCCTCCCGTTCGTAGGGAAGTCGACGGAGTCGGTATCCCCTGCCACGGTCGCGACCCCAAATGCGTCCACCGACAACACGATGGCGTTGTCGTCCCGGCTTCCTCCCAGGAAGGAGGAGTAGAGGAGCTGTCTTGCCCCTTGGAGACTGGGGTCCAGGCGGCTGACGAACGCGTCCTGGGTCCCTCCACCAAAGGTCGTCTGGTAGGCGCCCTGGGTGCTCGGGAAGTTGGCAGAGACCGTCAGGCCTACGATCGTCACCACGCCGCTGCCATCGACGGCGATGTCGTACGCACCGTCGTTTCCGCTACCGCCGAGGAACGTGGAGTAGACCAGCTGTGCGTTTCCCGTCTTGCTGGGGTCCAGCCGGCTGACGAAGGCATCGGCATTCCCGTTGCCGGTCGTGTCGTAGGCGCCGGTCGTCACCGGGAAACTCGGGGAGACATAGGAACCGGCACCCCCCGCCACGGTCACTACCCCGCTGGCATCGACCACGAGGGCGTAGATGCGGTCAAACGCGCCCGCCCCCAGGAACGTCGACCAGATCAACGGCGGGTCGATGGTGAGGCTGGTGTTCCCGTTCCAACCCTCGACCTCGAACCCGAACCGGTCCGGCCCGAGGAGCACGAACCGGGTGTCAACCTCTTGCCTATTGCCAGCGTCGTCTAACTGCCAGGTCTTGGGTTTCGGCTGTCGCACCGGGCCGAACGCGGTCTCCATCACCAGGGAGCCGTCGGCCGCAAGGGAGAGGGTCTCCGCTCCCTCGACGTGCACGCTCACTTCCGAGGGGTCGGCACCGGGCTCGAGCAACAGGTCGTACTCGGGTACCCCGTTCCGCTCGCGGAGCCGAAGGTCGATGCCCGGGTAGAGGTCCAGGTAGCGCACCGAGCCGTAGAGTGGCACGTCCGTTCGCCAACGCCTCTCGTCGTTGCCGAGGAAGTAGTTGTGATGGCCAGGCAGCCTCTCCTCGCCAACGGATTCGGGCACGCGGGCATCGCCCTCGAAGGTCATCCGGAGGGCGACGCCGCGTATCGTCCCATCGGCCTCGCCATCGCCGGGCGTCCGCCGGTGCGGCTGCTGGCGTTCCTGCCGGAGTTTCTGCTGGTGTGTGGTGGAGGACCTCCCCTCGGGCCCGGGCGCACGCTCCACGAGATCCATGACCCAGCCTCGCTCTTCGAGGAGCAGGGTCAGCGGGCCCCTGCGATGCACGAACCTCGCGGGGTGGCCCCACTGGCCGAGGTTGGGTACGAAGCTGCTAGCGGTGTGCCGTTGTAGCAGTGAGCTGGCCTCGGCCTTCGACATGGGCCCTCGATCCTCCTGCGAGTCCGGGGCTGGGCGAGAAGAGCCCGCTCCCGCACCCGCCACACCCAGGGCCGCGATCAGCGCGATGAACACCGCGGCAAACGAGACGGCGAGGGGGGTGAGGCGCTGCATGGGTTGCATGGGGGACTCCGATTCTAGAGGCTCAGGGTCGGTACGGCTCCTGCCCCTGCACCGAGGTGGCCTCCTGGTTCTGGGGCCAGCGCGAGAGAAGCCAGCGGATACGGGCGTGAGCGTCAATGTAGGTGCGAACTCCTCTTGGCAACGGAGGAAGCGGGGCCTTGGTGGGTGCTCCTCAAGGGTTCGAGATCACATCGCAGGTCATGACGTTGTCGGCAGGGACATAGGGAAGCGAGGCGGAGACGTCGTCGACGCAGAACCCGATTGTGTAGGAGGGACCACTGTTCGGATCCGTCGGTGTGCTCTTGTAACTGAAGAACTGGGTCGACAGGATCGTCACGGAACCGTCAGCCCCCGTGACACCGGAGACGATCTCGTCCTTCTGGAAGCGATTGGAGGAGAAGGTCCCCTTCACGAGCGCCCCGGAGACCTTGTTGCCCAGGTTGTCGACGACGACCACGCGGACCCTCCCGTAGATCCTGTAGTGGATGTTCCCCTTGAAGCCAAAACCCCGCCTTTCCCAGAAGGTGTCGGTCTTGACGGAGGCCACGTGGACCGACGTCGGGTTGGTGGATGATTGTGCAGGCGTCGTTACGCCAAGTCCTGTGGTTGTGAGAATGGTGAGGAGCAGGGTCGATGTACGGATCACGGCAAGGTCTCCTTTTGGACAAGGAAATGAAGCTTTGTCACGGGGTCGTGATGTGAACCCTGGCCCACGAGCAGGTCGGGTCCGGCCACACATGCGCCGTCGATGCGTGTTCCGTCCGGGGCTAGTCAGGAAAAAAGACGGCTTCGCCCCAAGGCACCGCGGCCTCGGGCAACCAGTCGCTCTCTTT
>QJVU01000056.1 GCA_003235605.1 Planctomycetota bacterium
CTCTACTGTCACGTCCAATGGAAGGGCCCGACCCAGCCCTGGATCATCATTGCCTTCAAGGGGCCTGCTTTCGATCCGGATGACAAGACGATGCCCACGCTGGACGTCCTGTCGGAACTGGCGTTCTCCTCGAACTCTGACATCTACAAGAAGCTGTTCGTGCGCGAGCGGAAGGTGGACAGCTTCTGGCCGTACTTTCCTGACCACAGGGACCCGTTCCTGCTGATGATCGCAGCACGGGTCAAGAAGAGCGAAGATGTCGGCTATGTCCGGGATCAGATCCTCGAGACCTGCGCGCGGTTCAAGAGCCAGCTGGTCGATGCACGGAAGCTCGCGAAAGTAAGGTCCAACCTGAAGTACGGCTTTGCGCGCGGGCTCGACAGCTCGGAGGCGATTGCCAGCGCGCTGTCTGGGTACATCGCCCGCACCAGGACGCCGGAGACGGTGAACAAGGTCTACCGACACTATGACCTGGTGACACCCCAGGACATCCGCCGAGTGGCGCGAGAGTTCTTCGTGCCCAGCGCCCGGACCATCGCCACGCTTTCCCATGAGCCGCTGCCGGTTCTCGAGGCGCCAACCACGGATGCCGAGGCGCGGGCAGAGTGTGCCGTCCCGAAGGAGGCTGTTCTGCTGCCCAGCCGGTCTCCCCTGGTCAGCATCCGGCTGCTCTGCATGACGGGCGCCGCGGATGACCCCGAGGGCAAGGAGGGCCTCGCCTATGTCACGGCGCAGATGCTTGCAGACGCTTCCACTAGGAAACACTCCTACGAGCAGGTCATCGAGGCGCTGTTCCCGATGGCGGCGAGCATCCATGTCCAGGTGGACAAGGAGATGATGGTCTTCTACGGGACCGTGCACAGGGACAACCTCGAGAAGTACTACGGCCTTCTCAAGGAGACCTTGCTGGAGCCGGCCTTCAAGCAGGAGGACCTGGACCGGATCAAGGCCAACACGGTCAGCTACCTGGACGTGGGCCTGCGAAGGACCGATGACGAAGAGACCGGCAAGGAGGTCCTGTATCAGGAGATCTATCGAGGCCATCCGTACGGGCACCTCAATGCCGGCGCCATCGAAGCGATCCGCAGGATCGAGCTCGCAGATGCGATTGACTTCTACTCGAAGAACATCATGGGTGGACGGGGGGTAGTGATCGGTCTGGCGGGTGGTTACCCGAAGGACTTCCCTGCGCGCGTAGCCAAGGACCTGGAGCGATTGCACTCGGAGGAGGCCGATCGTGGGAAACGCGACGCTGGCTTCGGGTCCGGGCGATCGCGTGGAGCCCCAGCGACGATCACCCACAACCGCCTGACGATCGTCAAGAAGAAGACTCGCGCGACAGGGATCCACATCGGGTTCCCGATACCCGTCACCCGCGCACACAAGGACTGGCCTGCCTTGTGGTTGGTGCGCTCGTACTTTGGCGAGCACCGCTCCGAGAACTCCTATCTCTACCAGCGCCTGCGGGAGATCCGCGGCCTCAACTACGGGGACTATGCCTATATCGAGTACTTCCCCAACGGCGGCAGCCGGTTCCACCCTGATCCGAACCTGGGCCGCAGCCAGCAGATCTTCCAGATCTGGATCCGACCCGTGCCGCCGGCGAACGGCCCGTTTGCTTTCAAGGCTGCCAACTACGAGCTGCGCAAGCTCGTGAAGGAGGGCATCTCCAGGGAGAACTTCGAGGCCACGAGGACCTACCTCACGAAGTTCGTGAACCTGCTGGTCAAGACCCAGGACCGGCAACTCGGGTATGCGCTGGATAGCCGCTACTATGGCATCGGTTCGTTTCCAGAACATGTGAAGAACTCGTTGGCCAGGCTGACGGTAGAGGACGTGAACCGGGTGATCAGGGAGTACCTGAGGGCCGAGGGACTCCAGTACGTCGTGGTCACGGAGGACGCCGAAGGCTTCAGAGACAAGATCCTGTCCGGTGAGGCAACGCCGATCAGCTACCGGGCGGAGCCGGCCAAGGAGATCCTGGACGAGGACAAGATCATCGAGCGTCTGCGGATCGAGCTGAGCAAGGAGAATGTGAAGATCCTCCCTGTTGAGCAGGTGTTCGCGCGGTGAGCAGCCAGGCCAGGTCCACTCCCGCTAGATCACCGACCAGTCGATCCGCGACCGGTCCAGGAAGGGGAGCTTCTCCTCCATCACTTCGACGTACTTCTGTGCGGCGCCGGTGTTGAAGATCACTACCTGCTCGTCGGGATGGATGTATCCCCGCTCGAGGGAGGTGGCAAGGACGTCCACGCATGCGGCGCTCTCGGGGCAGAGGGCGATGCCCTCCAGCTCCATCACCCGGTGCATCCACTGGGTGAGGCGGCCTTCGGCGGCCGCGATCGCGCGGCCCCCCGACTTCCGAACCGTCTCGAGGATCAGGAAGTCGCCAAGGGCCCGTGGAACGCGGATGCCCGCCGCCAGGGTCCGGGCGGGGGCGGGAAGATCTGCGGAATGGTCTGCGCCGGCATCGAAGGCGCGCACGATAGGGTCGCAACCATCCGACTGGCAGGCAAACATCCGCGGCCGGCACTTGGACTGTAGCCAGCCCAGCTCTGCAAGCTCCGCAAACGCCTTCCACATCCCGATCAGGCCGGTGCCGCCGCCAGTGGGGTAGAGAATGACCTGGGGCAACCGCCACGACAGCTGCTCGGCCAGCTCCAGTCCCATGGTCTTCTTGCCCTCGATACGGTAGGGCTCTCGCAGCGTGCTCATGTCGAACCAGCCCTTGCGCTCGATTCCCTCGCGGACGATTGCGCCGCAATCGTGGATCAAACCGTCGATCAGGTAGACGCGGGCGCCGTGCCAGAGAGCTTCGTACTGGTTTGCGGCTGGCGTGTCCTCGGGCATGAACACGTGGCAGGACATGCCGGCGCGCGCGGCATAGGCGGCAAGCGCACCGCCGGCGTTGCCGGCGGTAGGAACTGCCACGGCCGTGACACCCAGTTCCTTTGCCATGGAGACCGCTACCGTCATGCCGCGGGCCTTGAAGGAACCACCGGGCAGCTGCCCCTCGTCCTTGATGTGAAGGTCGGTGATCCCGAGGTGCCTTCCCAGACGCGGGCAAGGGATCAGGGGAGTCATGCCCTCGCCGAGGCTCACCCTGTTGCTGCGATGGTCCTCGAGAGGCAGCAGCTCCTCATAGCGCCAAAGGTCCGGGGGTCGCTTGGCGATGTCGTGCGGCCTCACCGTCTTTTGGATTCTGTCGAGGCGGTAGCGCACCATCAGCGGCCTGCCCTCGTGCAGCGCGTGCAGCTCGTGTGCCGGCAGGCGGCTGCCATCTGCTGTGGATTCGAGGTGGCTCACGAAGGCCATGGATCGGTGCCGAACCCGGGTCACCGGGTGCAGGTGACCTCGGCCTGGATGATCCGGGACCAAGTGGCGCCAGTGCCGTCGGCTCGGCACTCGAGCATCCGCAGGCGGCCCTCCCGGTCCTCGAGCAGCATGCGATAGTGGCCGGGGTCTCCCGCCGATCCCAGGACCACACTGGTTTTCCTGATGCGGTCGCGGCCGAGACCCATCGTGGTGGCGTGGTCCAGCATGCTGGAAGGAGCGTCAGCGGGCGTGATCTCGTAGCTGCGTCCGACGACGTGCCCTTCATCATCAACGAGCAGGGAGCGAAGCTCGTCCCTGCCGCTGACACGAACCAGATCCTCGATCCGGTAGGCTGTGCCCCGAGGTCCCCACTCCCTGGCCAGGTAGACGGTCTGCCCACCCTCCCGGAGTTCGTCCATCGTCCGCTTCACTTTCTCGGGAACGTCTTGAGAGCGCACCGGCGCAGAGTACGCGAAGACCTGGCCGTTGCGAATCGTGAGCCGGGAGACCCCGTCGCGGGGAGCGTCGAACAGCGTGTCGACGAACTGAGGCCAGAACACCGGAGAGGCACAGCTTGCGAGAAGCAGATCGAACACGAGGGACAAGGTGAACAGGGTGAGCAGGGCCGGACGGGTGACTTGGGCTCGCTGGGCGGTAGCCGGCTGGGCGGTAGCCGGCCGGGCGGGAGGGGCGGAACGGGCTGGCAGGGCGGAAGGGATGGTCGGCGCACATGGGCTTCGCTGCATGACGAGAATCATCCTGCGCAGGGGGTATTCTTCAACCTCCCGCCGGCCGTGCTACGGACAAGGAAACTACATAGGAGCTTGAGAACGCAACGCACGTGTCCGAGACTCTTGCAGCCGAGGCATGATCGATCAACCCTTTGAGAAGTTCGTCGAGTCGGTTGCCGCCAAGACACCTACGCCTGGCGGAGGTGCATGCGCCGCCATGGCAGGCGCGATGGGCGCAGCCCTGTTCCTGATGGTGGCGCGGTTCAGCCGCGGCAAGAAGGCCAACGTCGACCACGAAGATGTCCTGGCGGAGACAGAGGCGTTCCTGGCGGACCATCTCGGCCGCATCCTGCCGATGGCGGCGCGCGATTGCGCAGCCTACGATCTGGTGTCGTGTGCCTACCGTCTGCCGAAGGACACCGAAGAGGAGAAAGCGATACGCGTCAAGGCAATAGAGGAAGCGATGATCGGGGCCATGGTCGTTCCCGAGGAAACGATGATCATGATCCGGGATGCGCTTGCTGCCGTTGACCGCATCACCACGCTTGTGGACAAGAACATCGTCAGCGACCTGGGTTCCGGTGCCGAGCTGTCCCGCGCCGGCGCCGAGTCGGCCTACTTCAACGTGCGAATCAATGCGGCGTGCCTCAAAGACCAGGAGCTCGCCAAGACCACCCTCTCCCGCACCCTGGAGGTACGGGAGGAGATCCGACGCCGCCATGATTCGATCCTCCGCGTCGTGGAAGGGCTTCTCTGAGGGTTAGGAGAGATGGCTGGTCCTCTAGCATTGATCATCCTGGACGGCTTCGGTGAGGGGGAGGCATCGCGGAACAACGCGATCACCGTCGCTGAGCCCAAGTTCTACCTGCGCCTGCGCGAGCGCTACCCGTTCACGACGTTGGCAGCGAGCGGGGAGCAGGTTGGCCTGCCGTGTGGGCTCATGGGCAACTCGGAGGTCGGCCATCTCAATATCGGAGCCGGCCGCATCGTGTGGCAGGAGATCAGCCGCATCGACAAGGCCATCCAGGATGGTGAGTTCTTCACGAACCCGGCTCTGGTCAGCGCCGTGGAACATGCCCAGGAGGAGGGTAGGACTCTTCATCTGGTGGGTTTGTGCAGCGATGGCGGTGTCCACAGCTCGCTCGGGCACTTGTCGGCGCTGCTCGAGCTCTGCAAACAGAATGGCCTGGTGGGCGAACGGGTGTTGTTGCACGCTTTTCTCGATGGGCGGGACACGCCGCCGAAGTCGGCGCTGCGCTACATGGACGCCATCGAGCGGGAGATGCGGGACCAGGGTGTTGGTCGCATCGCAACGGTCAGCGGTCGTTACTATGCCATGGACCGTGACAAGCGCTGGGATCGCACCCAGAAGGCCTATGAGGCGTTGGTCTTGGGAAAGGGCGCCCGAGCACCGAGCGCCGCGGCCGCTGTGGAAATCGCGTACATCCGCGGCGAGACGGACGAGTTCGTGATGCCTACGGTCATCGCAACCGACATGGGCAACGTCGGCAGCATCCATGACGACGATGCTGCCATCTTCTTCAACTTTCGGGCGGATCGCACGCGCCAGCTCACTGCAGCCTTGTGTCAGCTGGACTTCGAGGGCTTCCAACGACCCTCTCGCCCGAAAGTGTACCTGGTCTCGATGACCCGATACCGGGAGGACTTCGACTGTCCCATGGCGTTCGAGCCAGCCCACCTGAAAGGCATCTTCCCGGAGATCGTGAGCAAGGCGGGTCTCTCGCAGCTACGTATTGCCGAGACCGAGAAGTACGCCCACGTCACGTTCTTCCTGTCCGGGGGGGATGAAAAGCAGTACCGCGGTGAGCAGCGGGTCCTGATCCCCAGCCCGAAGGTCAAGACCTATGACCAATGCCCGGAGATGTCCGCCGGCCCGGTCACGGACCGCCTGTTGTCGCTCTTGGACAGTGACCCGCCGGATGTGACGATCCTGAACTTCGCCAACGCGGACATGGTGGGCCACACCGGGGACCTGCGTGCGGCGGTCGCGGCCGTGGGCATGCTGGACCGGTGTCTGGCCCGGATTGTCCCGCGCTACCTGGAGTTGGGAGGTACCCTGGCGATCACGGCGGACCATGGCAACTGTGAGCTGATGGTCGACCCGGTTACCGGCGAGCCTCACACAGCGCACACCACCAACCCGGTACCCTTTGTGCTGGTCGGGAAGGACGTCCAGGGAAAGCAGTTGAAGACAGGTGGCCGCCTCTGTGACGTCGTCACCACCTTGCTACCTTTGCTGGGTCTTTCCGCCGACCCCGCCATGCAAGGCGTCAACCTGCTATGACCCCCCTTCACTGCCTGGTCTTGGCTGTGGTCCTGCAGCCGTCCCCCCAGGAGTCGCGCCGCAGCCTGATCCAGGAGAAGGTGTCTGGCATGCTCGCGGAGGTAAGCGCCAAGGAGCTGCGTCAGACGGTCAGCGACCTTGTCGGCTTCGGAACGCGTCACGTTGCTTCGGCGAAAGACAGCAAGGAACGTGGCACTGGCGCGGCGCGAAGTTACCTGGAAAGCCGGATGAGGAGTTTCATCACCGCAAGCGGTGGACGCCTGAGCGTTGCTCGCGAGACCTTCAAGATAGTGAGCCGACGACTTGGCCGCGCAGTCGAGTTGGTCAACATCGTCGCCACGCTGAAGGGGACCGTGGACCCGGATCGGGTTTATGTAGTCGGAGGCCACTATGACTCCCGCAACAGCGACGGCCGTGATGGCAAGAACGATGCCCCCGGCGCCAACGACGACGGTTCGGGCACGGCGGCGGTTGTCGAGCTCTGCCGGGTCATGTCCAGGCGGGAGTTCGCCGCAACGATCAAGTTTGTTTGCTACGACGGTGAAGAGGTCGGACTCCTGGGTTCGGAGGCGCACGCGAGTGCCCTCTCGAACGCCGATACCATGGTCGACGGAATGATCACCAACGACATCGTCGGCAACACCTTGGGCATGGACGGCGTCCGCCGCAATGGCTACGTCCGCTGCTTCTCCTACGCCGCGACCGGCAATGACTCCAATAGCAGGAGCCTGGCTCGGGCTGCCACCCGGGTCGCGACTCAGCACGCGACCGGGCTGGTGGTGAAGCTGATCTACCGTGGTGATCGCTATGGGCGCGGAGGAGACCACCAGCCTTTTCACGCTCGAGGCTACCCAGCCATCCGTTTCACGGAGCCTCGTGAGGACTACTCCCGCCAGCACCAAGACATCACCGTGCGCGATGGCAAACCTTATGGGGACGTCCTCGATTACGTGGACTTCGACTACGTGGCCAAGGTAGCGGCCGTCAACGTGGCGCTGCTGTCGGAGTTGGCCACGGCGCCGGCTGCGCCGCGTCGCGTGGCGGTTGTGGGTTCCCGTACCTCCTATGCGGTGGAAGTGGTCTGGACGCCGGTGCCCGGGGTGGCACGCTACGAGGTTGTGTGGCGGCAGACCACGGCTTCGGACTGGGAGCACCGAAGGCTCATCGAGCAGCCTCAGCGCGGGCGTGGCGGCATCCGGACCTCTCTCGAAGCCGTTTGCCTGGACGACGTCGTGGTTGGCGTCTGCAGCGTGGGCACGGATGGTAGCCGCAGCCGTGTGGTCACGCCGCCCGAACCCGACCGTTTCAACCTGCGCCCCGCTTCAGGGCGGCGAGACCGATGAAGCATCGTGCTCTCTCCTTTTCCCTGGTGTCGGTCTTGGCCTTGGCGTCGTGCCAACGCGGCGACGGTTCGGACATCGGCCCTGATCTCCTGCCGCTGCCTGGCGGCGACTACAAGGTCCTGGTACGAGACGACCAGGGCAACGCGGTGGTGGAAGCGACCATCTCCGTTGACGGGGTTGCCCAGACCGCAACCACGGGACGGAGCGGCCGTGCGATGCTCAACGCGGCGTTCTCCGGAACCAAGGTGATCACCGTGGATGGAACCAACGCGGCTGCGACAGACAAGGACGAGCTGGGCACTCTTGGTCTGGGCGTCGACACCACCGGCCAGCAGGAGCTCCCCTTCACGGTCTTCCTTCCGGATGTCTCTGGCAGCACGGGATTGACCATGGCCACGGGCATGCAGAGCACTTCCCAGACGCTGGCGGACTCCAGCACCGGTTCTGGTGCGGAGCTGGTGGTTTCTGCGGGAGACACGGTGACGTTCGGGGCCGCAACATCGGTAACCGTGAAGAGCGGCCCGTTGGCGGACGTCCACTTGCCCGGCGCGATTCCGGGTTTTCTTCCAGGACAAGCGCTTACCGGCCGCGGTGTCTTCATCAGCCCGGCGGGTGTTCAGTTCAGTAGCGGTGCGTCCCTGTCAGTTCCGAACGACCTCGCTCTCGGCGCCAGTGCCACCGCGGATCTCTATCACCTGGAACCGACAACCGGTGTCTGGATCCGTGTCGGCAGCGGTGTGGAGGCCAGTGGCCGTATCACAGCGCCAAGCGGGAGCATCCGCTCCGGCGGACTCTATTGCTTTGTTGCGGCGTCAGCGTCGATGTCGACCGTGTCGGGGAAGGTACTGGGCGCGTCCGGCTTCGGGATCCCCGGGGTCCTGGTGCGGGGACCACAGGCTACGACCCGCACAGATGGTTCGGGCCAGTACACGCTCCCGGCGATTGCCAGGCTGGACGGCAGCGGCAACGACCGCGCGGTGAACGTGGAGTTCGACGGTGGCCGTGACTTCCTGCCGGTGCGCACGACCGCAGCCGTGACCCTGGATGCCGCCACGAAGACCGTCGACGTCACGCTGGACACC
>QJVU01000441.1 GCA_003235605.1 Planctomycetota bacterium
CCGCCCCGCCGGGAGCGAAGATCCCCTGGCCGACCAGCCACACCAGCAACCCCAACAGGCTGATCATCGCGATCCCGAGAAGGGCAACAACGCTGCTCCTCGTCACCCCCGAATGATAGCAACGGCCGCCAACGGCGCGCCCATGGAGACCCACCGCAACAAACCAAGGGGACGGTGTTCGGGGATCGCTATCACGACCACGTCCTACGCACCCCAAGGGAGGTGCGCAGCTCCCTGGCCTGTGTCTCGAACGACGGACGGCGCCACCGACACCGCGCCACGACGATGACGGCGGCCGGTGGCTGCTGGCAGGACGTGGCTGCTCCGCGTCGGCTGGCGAAAGCACGGTCTGGTCCGGCTGGCGGAGGTTCCCGCCGCCACATCGGGCTTGGGCGAGCGGTAGCCCTCACGACCTGCCGAGGAAGCTGGGCCCCAGTGCGTATTCTTGCCTACGCCCAGCTACGTATCTCGGACTCGTTGCTCCCATGGCAAGGCTGCCACGGTCCCGCCGGCGACAGGGTTGTGACTTCGGCGCTGGGGCACCGAGTGTAGACTCCTCCGGGCCTCGACTCCCTCGTCGCGAGTCAGGAGAGGACGTTTCGCCTAGCCAACACTTCGCATCGGAGAGATAGCACCTTGAAGCGCGCCTATGTGTTCAACACGGGGTGTATCCGCAGAGCACTGGATTCGACCAGAGTCCACGACTACCTGATCCGCAACGGCTGGTCGTTCACCAACAACATTGCAGCTGCGAACGTCGTCGTCGTCAGCACCTGCAGCGCGGTGGGACAGTCCGAGGATCTTTCCCTGATCGCCCTCCGGAACGTCGCCAAACGGATTCGCAAGGATGCCAGGCTCCTGGTCACCGGCTGCCTGCCCAAGGTGGCCCCGGACAAGATCCTCCCGATCCCTGGCCTGAACGGCCGGTGCACCTTCGTGCCAACCGGGTCCCTGGAGCGTCTGGACGAGATACTCGACTCGAAGGTCCATCTGCGGGACGTACCGGACGCCAACATGCTGACCAACGAGATCGGTCTGCTGGACTATGTCCTGGCGTACCGCTTCTTCAGGCACTCCTTCTTCCTGGGAATCTACAAGCGGATGAGCACCAGCCGCGTGTTCCTGAAGAGCATCCTGTTCGGATCCGAGGTCCTCAACCGGGTGAGAAAGCTGGTGGGGATGAAGGCCCGCGACAGGGTCGTCCCGTACTACAACCTCAGGATCGCCGAGGGCTGTGCCTTCCGCTGCTCCTACTGCTGCATCAAGTTCGCGACCGGCAACGTCAAGAGCAAGCCCACGGAGACCATCCTGGAGGAGTTCAAGAAAGGCCTGGCGGCGGGGCACAAGGTCTTCCAGCTGGTCTGCGAGGATGTCGGCTGCTACGGCATCGACATCGGCAGCAGCTTCCCCGAGCTGCTCAGGCGCCTGCTGGAGGTCAAGGGCGACTACCAGCTGGTGATGATCGATTTCGGCGGTCACTGGTTGGTCAAGTACTACGACCAGCTTCGTCCCCTCCTGCTGGGCAACCCCGAGAGGTTCCGGGAGCTCTACGTGGCGCTGCAGTCGGGCAGCAACAGGATCCTGAAAGCGATGCGGCGACCCGAGAAGGCTGAGGAGGTCACCACCAAGCTCAAGGAGCTGAAGCGGGAGATGCCGCACCTGATCCTGCGGACGACGGTGATCATCGGCTTTCCCGGAGAGACCGAGGAAGACTTCCAAAAGACCGTGGAGGCAGTGCGGGGCATCGACTTCGCAGCAGTGGAGCTGAACCGCTACGAGGATCGGCCGGGAACAGTGTCCAGCGGGATGGAGGACAAGATCCCGATAGAGACTATCGAGAGGCGGATCGAGGAGATCAGGCAGTATTGCTAGCACGATCCACCGCGATCACCGGGCACAGCTGCCGGCTTTTTCACATCCTCTAGGCTTCCGCTGCGTCCTGTAGGATGGCACCACTCCCGCCACCTACCATGACCCCTTCCCCCGCCAGGATGTGCGCAGGCTGCGCGGCAGCCATCCTCTGCTGCTGCTGCTTTCCGCTCTTCGCCCAGGACACCCGCCCCACCGCACGGCGGAAGGCGCGGACCGAAACCGAGGCGAAGGCTGTGCTCTTCGAGCGCAAGCTCAACCTCGAGACCTACCGGAAGAGCTACTACCCGCTGCGTGAGGCCCTCATGCAGAGGCACCCCGGCAAGTGGGTGGTGATTGCCAGCGGCAAGTTGCTGCCGGTGCGCGAGCGCAAGAAGCCCTTCAGCGGCTGGACATTTCACCCGGGGGACACCCTGGAGCAGACGATCCAGGCCGTCGCCAAGGTCGCACCAGATGCCCGCCACCGCTTCGTGTTCCGCATCGGCGAGGACGGCGACCACGTCCTCGATACCGGGGCCAGCACCCACAAGAACCTGTTGGGAACCGGCTTCATGATCGCGCTTCCCGGGGACAGCATGCTCAGCGGGAACGCCCTCTACACGACGTGGAAGGGCAAGCCCCTGACCCTGAAGCTGGAGCCCGGCGGTGGCTACCAGCTGAAGACCAGGGTATCGGTCCCCGTGGGCAAGAGTGATGCCTGGCAGTCCATGGGGGTCTCCACCGTCTACACCGGCATCGGCACCGTGTCGCCCGATCTGGCAAACAAGCTCCAGCTGCAGCTGTGGGAAACCCCAGGAAAGGTGACCATCCAGGGCGCCCT
>QJVU01000142.1 GCA_003235605.1 Planctomycetota bacterium
CTGTTCACAGCCTTCGACCTCGAGCACGTCTGCAGCGGACCGGACCAACCTCCCCATCCCGGATCCCGAGTTCCGAGGGACAATCGGCGAGACCTTCGAAGACTCCAAGCCCGACTTCCCGCAACCTGTCAAGGCGCCGGACGGGGCACCCAACGTGGTGCTGATCCTGCTCGACGACCTGGGCTTCGGGCAGCCCGGCACGTTCGGCGGTCCGGTGCTTACGCCAGCCCTCGACAGATTGGCTGCAGCCGGGCTGCGCTACAACCGATTTCACACGACGGCCATCTGTTCGCCCACCCGAGCGGCGCTGCTCACGGGCCGAAACCACCATCAGGTCGCCACTGGCACCATCACGGAACTCGCCACTGGTTACCCCGGCTACAACAGCGTCTGGCCCAAGAGCACCGCCAGCGTTGCGCGCACGCTGCGCGACAACGGTTACAGCACCGCGGCCTTTGGCAAGTGGCACAACACTCCGGACTGGGAGACCCAGCCCAACGGTCCGTTCGACCACTGGCCGACGGGTCTCGGGTTTGACTACTGGTACGGATTCCACGGTGGTGAGACCAGCCAGTGGGAGCCGCAGCTCTATCGCAATACGCTCGCTGTCGAGCCTCCGTCGCATCCTGAGGAGGGCTACCACCTGACGACGGACCTCGTCGACGACGCGATCGCTTGGATCGATCGAGCGCAGGCCATCACGCCGGACAAGCCCTTCTTCGTCTACTTCGCCACGGGTGCCGTCCATGCCCCGCTGCATGCACCGAAGGACTGGATCGACCGCTTCAAGGGCCAGTTCGATCAGGGTTGGGACAGAGTCCGTGAGGAGACGCTCGCGCGGCAGAAGAGGCTGGGTGTCGTACCGCCCGATACCAAGCTGACACCTCGCCCCGAAGAGATCCCTGCGTGGGACTCACTGGACGCCGACGCGAAGCGACTCTACGCCCGGCATCAGGAGGTGTTCGCTGGCTTCCTCGCCCATACCGATCACGAGGTGGGACGTCTGCTGGATGCCGTGCGCGGCCTGCCAGGCTCGGACAATACGCTCATCATCTACGTCGCCGGCGACAACGGTCCCAGCGCTGAAGGCAGCCTCACCGGCACGCTCAACAACATGATGACGCAGAACGGCGTCCCCGACGCGGTGGCTGCCCAACTAGCCAAAGTGGACGAGATTGGCGGGCCTCTGCACGAAAACCACTATCCGGTGGGTTGGGCCTGGGCCGGCTCCTCCCCCTTCCAGTGGATGAAGCGCGTACCCTCGCATTTCGGCGGTACACGCAACGGTCTCGTCATTTCCTGGCCGGCGAAGATCCACGACACGGGAGGCGTGCGGTCCCAGTTCGGCCACGTGATTGATGTCGCGCCAACCATCCTCGCCGCCGCCCGGATACCGCAGCCAGAGTACGTCGATGGCATCGAACAGACGCCAATGGCAGGTGCGGACATGAGCGCCACATTCAACGACGCACGAGCGCCCGAGTTCCGCCGCACCCAGTACTTCGAGACCGGCGGTCACCGTGCGCTCTACCACGACGGCTGGGTTGCAGCGTCGTTCCACGGCGCCCCTTGGGTCCTCACGGGTTCAGTGGGCTTCAAGGACAGCAACTGGGAACTCTATGACATAAGAAACGACTTCTCGGAAGCGCGAGATCTGGCGGGGCGGAACCCCGAAAAGCTGAAGGAGCTGCAAGCCCTGTTCGACGCGGAGGCGAAGAAGTACCAGGTGCTGCCGCTCGATGATCGCTTCGCCGAGCGCGCCAGCAGCGCCGGGCGACCATCAGTAACCGCGGGACGCAAGCGATTCAACTACACCGCCGCCGTGACGCGGCTCCCCGAAGGCAGCGCGCCCCCCATCTACCAGCGGTCGCACCGAATCACGGCCAACGTGGTGGTTCCGGACCAGGGCGCAGAAGGTGTCATCGTGGCCCAAGGGGGTGGTTCCGGCTATGCTCTCTATGTCAAGGATGGTGTGCTCACCTACGACTACAACTTCTTCGGCCAGGAACTGTCCCGCGTTTCCTCCAAGGAGAAGCTGCCGATCGGAGAAGTCGAGATCGTCATGGAATACAAGCAGTTGCCCTTCAAGCCCTTCGTCGATCTGACTGGCGGATCGGTAGAGCTGTTCGTCAACGGAGAGTCTGTAGGCAAGGGCGAGATCATGAGAGCTGTGCCGGTTCGCTTCTCGGCCACCGAAACGCTGGACATCGGGCGCGACTACGGCGCACCTGCCAGCCCCGCCTACCGCGAGAGGCTTCCGTTTGCATTTACGGGCACGATCGAGAAGGTGCAGTTCGACTTGGAATGACGACTGGGCCACGACTCTCGATGGCAGGTGGCCCCTTTTGGCGGGCCAGCTGACAACCGGTTGCAGCGGACGGCGCTACGCGCCGCAGCTGAGGCTCCCGCCGTTGGGCGGATTAACCAGGGGGGCCGATGAAGCTCATTGTCAGACGACTCCGGGGCGCACTCGGCAACGCACTTGTTTGGGGAATTGGGTGGTTTGGCGCTGGTCTCGCTCTGATTCTCGGCACCCGCTTCTTCGGACCTCGCCCTCCAACATTCACGCCCGAGACAATCCGCATAATCCTGATGGGAGCCACTGGCGTGGCGGTAGCCGGCGCAATAACCGGCGGAATCTTCTCGGCCTACATCGCCGCGAACTTTCGACGTAGGAAACTGACCG
>QJVU01000413.1 GCA_003235605.1 Planctomycetota bacterium
GAGGAGACGCTGCGCAAGGCGGCGACCATCCTGCGGCCCTATCGATGTGACCGCGTGGTCAGTGACCAGTGGGCGGCGGACCCGCTTAAGGAGCTGGCGCGACAGCAGGGGCTCACGCTCACGGAGCGGCGCTGGACGCAGACCGAGAAGCTGGGTTGCTATGAGACGTTGCGGGCTCTGATGGGCTCGGGGCAGTTGGAGTTGCCGCCCGATGAGCTGCTGCGCCAGGACCTGCTCCGAGTCATGAAGCGGGTGACTGCCACCGGCGTGGCGATACACGAGCCGGTGACTAGCGACGGAAGGCACTGCGATTATGCTGCTGCGCTGGCCCTATCGACCATGGTACACTGCCCTGTACCAGATGTGGCACAGGAGCGCCCCCGAGGCTGGGAGCAGTGGGAGCTGGACGAAGCGGAACGATACGCGGCAGAGCTGAGGCGGGCGCGGGGCGATGATGACGAGGGCGACGAGATGGACTACGAGGAGCTAGACGATGAGTAATGCAAGAGACCGGCTCTGTCAGCATGGGTGGGACGCTGAAGTTGGCGACAGAACCCCCTGCCCCAACTGCAGACTGGACAGGATTGAGGACGAGGTAGCCTCGCTAACTCAGTCTGTTGCTTGTGCGGCCGGGTTTACTCCAAGCCTGCAGGAATTGCGAGTGCTCACGGTTGAGTTGCGAGCCCTCGGTGTGCTCCACTACAAAACTCCTGGGGTGGAGCTAGTCCTGGGGCCACCTCCGCCGCCGCCTGATACCACCCGCGATGAGCCTGTGAGCGACGATACTGACCCGGACGATGGGCTGTGGGATGCGTCGGGGCTGCGGCCTGACCTGAGCAGGATGGGCCGATGAAGCTCCTTCGCACACTAGCTCATCGAGACTGGGCTTTCGGTGGAGCCATCATGTGTTGTCGGAAAGGTTCAGAGTTTATCCGCCGAGCTAGTTGGCCAGCTGGAAAGCTGCAGACACTAGCCGGCGAACACGAAATAACATGGGCTGACATGCTGGCTGATGATTGGCAAGTATGGCTCCCATACAGCCGTGGGCAATGGTACTGCGAGGGAAGATTGTTTTCAGGGGGTAGGGGATGAAGCTCCGCTCCGTCACGCTGCGCCGAGACCTCCCGCTGCCTCTGGACCTGGACCTGACACGCTGCCAGTTGGAGCTGCGCGATGGCGTGGTCTGGGCTACGCGGCCTGACGGTGATGTGCTGCTGTTTGGACCTGGGGCGTGGGAGATGGCATCGGTGGAAGTGACCATGCTAGATGTGCCTCGTCCCGGTCCCGATGCCTGCATCATCTGCGGCAAGCCGCGCTCGTCGGAGCGCTCCAGGACGTGCTCCAAGTCATGCGCTGCTACGTGGCGTCACCGGCGCCGGAGGGTCAAGTGAACCTAGAAGACCGAGTCAAGCAACTAGAAGTTCTTGTAGAAGACCAGCAGGAGCAAATCAGCGCTCTGATGGCAGTACTAGCCGAAGAAGACATACGGAAGGCATTTGCTCTTAACCAAGACGATGATGCCGAAATTCGGCGCGCCGAAAGAGCCAAACGTTCGCTATTGGACACTATCGACCGGCGTATTGCTCGTCATCTTATGCGCGCCTGGGAAACTTTTCTGACCGGCGACACCTTCGGCGTGCACGCCCATGATTACGCCGTCATGCTAGCCAAGATGAGCGCCGACAAGGACCGTAAGGAATACGCCGAGCAGCACGAGCGGCGCCGGAGGGCTCAGGGATAAAAAAGCCCCGCGGCGAGCACGGTACCGCGGGGCCAGGGGTAGGAGACGAGTCGCTCTGTGACACCAACAGCCTGCCATGCCAGGCCACGAGGTGTCAAGTGCAGTACGACGAGCTAAACCGGTGGTGGACCTACACGGAGCCTGATGAGCTGGCAGATGCGGTGCTCCGCACGGCCCAAGAGGTAGACCAGGCTACAGCAGACCGCCAGACCGCCATCCTCAGGGCTTTCTGTCTCTACGGCGATGAGACGGCCATCCCCGAGTCGGCGCCCGTGGTGCGCACCGGGAAGATGTATCACAACGTGATTGCGGGCGCGGTGGACACGCTTGTAGCCGAGGTGACGCAAATCATGCCCCGGCCCATGTTCTACACGGCCGGCGGGAACTACGACCAGCGACGGAGCGCCGAGAAGCTCACGGCAGCCTTCGATGCCAAAGCGGATGAGCAGCAGCTGGAGGTGCTCGGCCCCCAGGTGGCCACCGATGCGGTGCTCGCGGGGTGCGGCTTCTTCCGGCCCCGCTGCGAGCACGGCAACGTGGTGATCGAGCGCGTGTTCCCCTGCGATGTGCTGATGGACGATCGTGCCTGCACCGACGTGATGCCGCGGTCTCTGTTCCTGCGGCGCTACGTGGACAAGGCTGTGCTCTGGGAAATGTATCCCGACCAGCGCATCGAGATTGAGAGCGCCAAGCCGCGGCTCGACTCATGGTGGAATCCCCACGGCAACGAGCCGGACATCGTCGAGGTGGTGGAGGCCTGGCATCTGCCGTACTGCCCCGATGCTGACGACGGGCTGCATGTGCTGGCTATCCCGGGCGCCGTCCTAGGCGAGGTGGAGGACTACTACGAGCAGGACTATCCCATCGTGGGGCTCCGCGCCGTGCTGCCTCGCCGGGGCTACTGGGGGCCGCGGTTGCTGGAGCGAGCCGCCCCGAGTCAGCGC
>QJVU01000715.1 GCA_003235605.1 Planctomycetota bacterium
GACAGCCCGCTGCACACAAGGCGCGCAGCATCTCCGCCAGCAGGCGCGTCTTGCCGGTGCCCGGTGGTCCCTGGATCAGGCTCAGGCTCTCGGTGGCAATGGCGTGGGGGATCGGCAGCTGGCCCGCCTCGTCGAAGACCGTGAAGTGGAACCTCTCCTTCGCGGGCAGCTTCGCCAGTGCAAAGCAGGTTCCCGCCACCACCGCTCCGCCCCGCGGGAGACCGCCCCGCCGCGGACTCGCTGAGAAGATCCTGTTTCGCGCGAAGTCGTCGTGGGTCCGTGCACCCAGCTTCACCAACGGCAGATCAGGAGCCAGGCCCCGAAGCACCATCAAGGCATGGTCGACGGCCCGATGGGTGAAGCCCGTCAGCGCAATGCGACAGCCCGCTGCACACAAGGCGCGCAGCATCTCCGCCAGCAGGCGCGTCTTGCCGGTGCCCGGTGGTCCCTGGATCAGGCTCAGGCTCTCGGTGGCAATGGCGCGGGCCCCGGCTTCCAGCTGTCCCTCATTCAGCTCGGTCTTCCCCAGGTTTTCGAGCGCTCGCTGCAGGCGACCCTCGTCCTCGCGAAGCTCGTGTCCCCCCTCCAGCACCGCCCGGATCGTCTCGTCCGCAAAGCCCGCCTGCACGACCTCCACGAGCCTGCCCCGGATCCCCAGGTGCCGGCGATCCACACAGTAGACCTGCCCCGGCTCCAGGTCGTAGCGCTGGCCCTGGCTGAAACGGTCCCGCTCGAGCGTGAGCCGATGGGCGCTCGCGTCGAAACCCCCATACACCATCGGGAACCCCGACTCGAAGTCGACGCCGTCTCCCAGGAACACGGTGTCCCCGAGTCGGAACTTGCTCAGGTTCTCCTCGGTCTCGAAAACGAAGGCGTCACCGTTCCGCGCACCGAGGAAGCGCGCGCCCTGGATGCACTCCCCTTCGAGGACACGCTCGTCCACCGACAACGCGCGGGTGTCCAGGAACGATCGCCGCTCCCCTTCCTCCTCTCGCCAGAGGAACCTCAGGAGCCGTTGCTCAAGGGACAGATCCACTCTCCTCCCTCAGCGCCATCAGCACCCGGCTCAGATCCAACAGGTCACTGTGCCCCTTGGTGGTGAGGCGCTCCTGCCTGCCCTCGGCAACCCAGCGGGCGGCGGCGTCCGCCTCTCCCTCCCGGTGCGGATCCACACCCAGCACCTGGCGCACGTGATCCGCCATGGAAAACACCGGGCCCGGATACACTGCAGCGCCTCGCAGACGCTTTCGCAGATTCACGAACCGCTCTTCCACGGAGGCAGTGTCCTCGTGGCCCCGGCCAGCCTCGGTGAACCAACGGGGTAGAGCCTCCCCATAGTGCAGCAGTGGCACGTTGCCGGGGATACGTTCCAGCAGGGAGAAGAACGCCGGGAGCTCCTGGTCGCGGCTCCCAGGGCACACGCTGTGAAACGTCCCCCCGGCGGCGGCGGGGTGCAGGATGCCAAAGAGCAGCACCCGCTCGGCATAGGGATCCGCGAGCATGTGCACCAGGGCACCCGACTCCCACTCCACGCCGCCCTCCTGCTGCAACAGCGGTCGTCCCGCAGCGCGGGAGGCCGCTGCCCTCTTGAGGCGGCGCAGCAACGTCGGCTCCAGATGGGTGCGCCTCGCCGTCGGCTCCACCGCCATCTTGCCGAGGCTCTTGCAGGTCAGGAAACCCTGCTGCTCCAGCACCTGCCGCAAGCCCCGGGTCATGCCCTGCACCAGGGACAGGTCGTCCTGGGCCTCGAGCTCCGGCAGGCACACCTCAGACCAGTGGCAGTGGCTGCACGCCGCGCTCAGGAACGGTCGCTCCGACGCGGGTTCGTCGCGCACGGCGAGCACCCGTTCCATCACGTCCTCCAATGCCGACTCGATCTCGGCGAGGTCGAAACGCTCCTCCCGGCTGTCTTTCAGGATCAGGTAGCCGTACCGTGGTGGCCGATCCTGCAGGTCTTGGAGCAGTCGGGAGTAGAACGCCACCTGCAGAACCTGGTCGCTGCGCGGCCGTCCCGAGGACTTGATGTCCCCCACCACGTAGTGGTGCTCTCCCAGGGCGGACGGGCCGGCTTCCCTCCGCAGCAGGTCGGGGATCCCCAGCTGGTCGAGTGACGCCGACAGCAGGACACCCTGGGAGACCCCCGGCACGCCTTCCTTCAGCAGGCGTGCGGTCTCTGCGGCGCCGGCGGCAAAGTCCCCCTTGGGATAGTCGGGCTCCCGATAGTCCAGCTCTTTCACCAGCCGGGCTTCCAGCTCCCTGCCGCGCTGGCGCACGAACTCCTCCGCCTCGGTCAGCGCACGGCGCCTGCCCTTGTCCTCGTGGAGGTCGAGGGCCACTGCCCGTGGACACCGGAGCATGGTGTAGACATGGGTGCCGGTGATGCGCTTTGGCTGGTGCTCGCCCATCCGCGGCACCCTGCTTACCGCACCCGCACCCGACAATCCAGATAGGCTGCCCCGAGCCCCAGGTCCGTGGGCGCCGCGGCGATCAGCGCGTTGGCCGAGTGGCCCCGGTCATGGTGGCCGCCCTTGGGCATGATCGCCACGTCCGGCCGCTGGTCGGGATCCAGGCGCAGCTCCGCGGTCAGGGATCCCAGGGCGCTTTCCACACGCACCTCCTGCCCCGCTGTGGCACCGGGCACTGCATCGGGATGCACCCGAACCCAGGTTTTCTGCCTGCGATCC
>QJVU01000741.1 GCA_003235605.1 Planctomycetota bacterium
CAGCTGCCCGGGTAGTACGCGTGTTCGTACGCAGCTTCCGAGCTGCCCTTCTTGGGCGTATGGAACTCCTGGTCGCAAACCCACAGCCTGGTTCATCTCAGGTTGCTGGGCCGCGTTCCGATATCGATGGCCTGTACCAGGATCACCATGTCGGCGTTCAGCACGAAGCACTTCGAGTTCTCCGACGGGCTGAAGCCGTGCTCGCGGGCCAGTGCCGCCATGGTGGGCGTCAGTGGCGAAGCGGTCTCCAGGAGCATGCGCGAGTAGTCGTCCGGAAGCTGATCCGGAGAGTCCGGAAACAGGATCGGCTCGGCGTTCGGGTTGGCCGACAGGTGGATGTTGAACAACATCACGTTGCCGTCCGACGTGAACAGGTTGGTCAGGGCGCGGATCCGCTCGAGCGGCTGCCCGTCCGTGGCCTCACCGTCGGTGATGTGGATCACGGTTGGTGGGTAGCCATCCGGGTGGGCGGCGATCCACTCATTGAGGACGCGTTCGGCCTCACCAGCTGCCCGGCACATGGGTGTGCCACCGTCAGCCATCGGATCAAACCACACCGGAACGCGCACGGTCTGCTCGATCAGCCCGCCAGCACCGTCCGGGATCTTCTTGGTGCGCTCCTCGAGCCTCGCGGGATGCTCGGCAATCTCGCTGATCGGGACCAGGTCCCGGCCGGCGATGTCGCCGACGAAGCTCGGGCCCACGTTCTTGCCATAGCCGATGACGCCGACGTGATAGTAGTCACGCACACCCTCGACCTTCGCGCACTTGATCGACAGCTCCTGAAGCCACCGGTTCACGCTGTCGGCGACACCCTTTGCCTTCTGCTGGGTGTCGTCGCCAGCACGAATGTGCTCGTTCATCGACGTGGACTGGTCAATCAAGAACAAGAAGCAGGATGGACTCTCTCTGCTGATCTCTGCTGTGTATGCCATTGGGCTCCTCGCCTCGTCCTCACTCGCAATAACGAAGTTCTCTTCCAAACTCCTTCGGTTTCGACGCACTCGCGCCAGCTTCTTGAGCCAATCTTCGGGACCTGTCTGCGCGCCGGAATCGATGCCACGCCATGGGGCCTGGGTGATCTCGGTCAGTCCGGAATCCCCACTTGCCCCTCAGGTTCGCCGAATCCACCGGACCGGCCAGCTCCTCCGTACCTGCTTGACGTCTTGCGGAGACTCTTCGATCTCGTCTTCGAATTCACCCTGCTGTTCGTGCTCGGAGTGCTCTTCGTACTCACCGTACTCTTGATCGTCGTCGTACTCTTGATCGTCGTCGTACACTTGATAGCCGTCGTACTCTTGAAGGTCGTCGTACTCTTCGTACTCGCCCTGTGCCGTGGGGTCGCCTTCCATGTATTCCTCGACCCCTTCGAACTCATGGCGGACTGTGTCGTCGAAACTACCGCCTTGGTCCCAGGGCTCCACCTGGCCGAACAGCTCCCCCTCGACAGCCGCCGGGGCCTCCGACCCCTCTGCCGGCTCGATCGGATCTGGTCGCTCGAGCTCGTCCTGCCTGCGCGCGCTCTCCAGCAGCAGCCTGGTGACGTTCATCCGAATGCGTTGCTCGACGCCTGATGTCTCGCCCTCATAGAACGAGAAGTTGCAGTTGTTGGCCGCATACAAGCGGTTGAACAGCTCCTGCACCTGCGCCTCCAAGGCAAGCTTGAGGTCTTCACGCGACACCAGCTCTTCATGGTCGGAGGAGTCGTCAGGGCTGGCATAGGGGTTGAACCGCCGGTAGAAGTCCTCGAGCTGCTCGGTGCCGATCTTGTCGCGGGCCACCAGGATGCTCCCCAGCAGCTGCTCGTCGGTCGAACGATCGCTGGATGCATGCACGATGTCGCCTTCGAGGATCTCCAGCGTGAACGTCTCTTCCGTGTTGGTGAGGTAGAGTGTTCCGGATTGACGGTTCACGCTCAGGAACTCGAGGATGCTCGCAATCGGTAGCTTCTTCGTGGATCCCCTGAGCTCTGGCTCTGGCAGCGGTGCAGTCTGCTCCGGCCCGACCTGCTCCGCGGCAACCTGCTCCGGTCCGGGAAGCTCCGGTCCGGCCTGTTCCGGCCCGGGATGCTCCGGCTCGGGAAGCTCCGGCCCGGCCTGTTCGGGCGACGGGACAGGAGAGGTCCCTCCGACTGGGGCGGGTGGCACGGGCTGCCGCGCCGGCGGTAGGGACGGTGGCTTCATGGCTGCGGCCGCCCATGCCGGCGGGCCCGATGGCGCAGGTGTCCCGCCAGCGGCCGCACCGCCGGACGGAGGCCCCACGACGAGCTGCCGCACGTGGTCCATCCACCAGGGCTCCTTGGCCTGCGTGGCAGCATTCCCGTGCTCCCCGTGCTCCCCGTGCTCCGCGTGCTCCGCGTGATCCGCGTGATCCGCGTGCGCTGCCGACTCCGTCCGCTCTGCCTGCTGATCGGTTTTCTCCTGCTTCTGCGGGCCAGGGTCCGTCGTGTTGCTCTGCTCAGCCATGGTCCATCCCCATATCGTCGGTCGAGGGGGTCGCACTACAGCCGGTTCCGGATCGGGTTGCTCTTCGAGAACCGGCCTTGATTCGCCGGTCTCGTCGGGGATTCTGCCGCAGGCGCAATGTCCCCGGGCATGGGAGCCGATGAGAAGGGACCAACCTGATCCCACCAGTAGCACCATCGAAAGACCCGGATGTCCGCTCAAGAAGCCAAGGAACGGCTACTCCAGCTCCTCGACTATGTACAGCACATCGTGCGGCTGCCCGAGCGCGCGCGGTTCTCGGTCAAGGACAGTGGTAGCTTCGTCTACCTGCAGGAGAACCTTCACAACCAGATTGGCGTGCAGTTCGACGTTCGCGGGCCGCAGGGTCGGTCGTGGCTCAAGCTGGTTCGGCTGCAGCGGATCGATCCTCCCGAGGTGCCTCCGGAGCTGAAGGGGTGGATCTCCATGATCCGGAATCCGTTCCGGGAGCCGAAGGTGGCTTCGGAGCGGACCGAAACCGTGACGGCGGCCGAGGGACAGACGCTGGTCGAGCAGGGTCTCGTCGATCCCCAGGAGATCAAGAAGATCCGAAAGCTCTCACCCAACAAGGAGAAGCAGGTCCAGGTAACGCGACGCCTGCAGAAGGACGGCGCCCTCAGCGAAGCCGTCGGCAAGTACCTGGGTGGTCCGTGGCGGCGGTGGGCAGAGATGGAGAAGCCCCGGCGGTCTGCCATGAAGATATACGACGACTTCTTCAAGCTGCACCAGTCGATCCAGGCTGGGGCGGTCGAAGCCCCCGTCGAAGTAGTCTGGGGCATAGGAGTGGCAGTCTGGAAGACTCATTCCGGCACGATCAAGCACCCTCTGATCGAGGTCCTGGTGGAGATCGACGTCGATGCGGAGACGAACGACATCCTCGTCCGGCGGCGCAACACCGACCCCACGCTGTTCATCAAGCAGTTCTTCAATCTGGACAGTCCCGGCCTGGTCAAGCTCCAGGAGGAGGCCAGGAAGTACTTCGAGGAGTTCCGGAAGGGTCAGGACCATCGCGACTTCAGTCCGTTCGTCAAGGAGACCTTCGAACCGCTGTTGCGGTTGGCTACGACGCTGCTGACCGCCTCGGCCCAGTACTATCCCGACGTTGCTGACGACCCGAAGAGCGTGGCGCTGCCGGAACCGACGGAAGTGCTGCAAATCACCGACACCTGGGCGATCTACGCGCGTCCGCGCAGTGACAACCTGTTCTACGAAGACATCGAGCGCCTGAAGAAGATCGTGGAGGACAGCGACTTCGACTCGTTGTCGACGGCCGCCCGCAAGTTCGTGGCAGACCCCTCGGATGCACCTACCTACGAGCCGCGGCAGGTGAACCTGCTGGGAGGGCTGCGGGACAAGGCCGGCGATATCGAGGTGAAGGGCAGCAGACCAAAGGATGCGGAGTACGAGCTGTTCTTTCCCAAGGAGTACAACGACGCACAGGTCAAGATCATCCACGAGCTCGAGCGCTCCGATGGAGTGGTGGTGCAGGGTCCGCCCGGGACTGGGAAGACCCACACGATCGCGAACATCATCTGTCACTATCTCGCCACCGGCCGGCGGGTGCTGGTCACCTCCCAGGGCGAGCCGGCGCTGAAGGTGCTGCGCGAGTTCATTCCCGAGGAGATCCGCCGCCTGACGATCAGCCTGCTGACCAAGGACCGTGAAGGCCTGCAGCAGCTGGAGACCGCGGTCACGCTGCTGGCAAACGAGGTCACCCGGATCGTGCCCGAGCAGATCGAGAGACAGATCATCGACAGTGAGCGAAGGCTCCGCAAGCTGGGCGCGCAGATAGAGGCGAACGAGCGGGCCGTGCGTGAGATCGCCGAGCGGCAGCTGACCCCGCATCAGCACGAGCTGTTCGGGAAGGATCCGGTGAGTCCATCGGAGCTTGCCAAGCACCTGGCTGGCGTGCGCAGCCGTCATGAGTGGCTGCCGGACAACCCGAGCCTGGATCCGAAGTTCGATCCCAGGTTCAACGCCGAGCACATTGCAGCGGCAAAGCAGGCCCGGAGGCGGCTGGGGAAGGACCTCCAGTACATCAGCAGCAAGCTGCCGACGATCAAGAACCTGCCCGACAACTCGAAACTCCAGGAGATCCACGAGCGGATCATCAACGCGGATCAGAACGACCCGCATGCCCAGGATCCTGACTTTCCGAAGCTATCCGTGCTGGCGGAGAACGCCCTGGTACGGGCCGCCGAGCTGAGCGGCAAGCTGCGGACCCTGGTCCAGGTGCAAGACCTCGTTGCGCCCCACCCCTGGCTGGCGGAGCTCCTGCGGACCTGGCTCGAGCTCGGGTGCCACTGCCCGGCAACCAAGCCCTTCGACGACCTTATCCCGGATCTGCAGAACCTCGCCGAGCGGGTTCCCGTGTTCGAGGTGCGGCCGGTGGAGATACCGGACCTGGGCGATCATGCCGAGACCGTGCTCGCGGCCGTGGCGCGCGCCGCCAAGGGCCGGCGCCCCTTCGGCGCCTTGGGGCTGGGGGGAAGTCGGGCAAAACAGCTGTTTGCGCAGGTCACCGTCGACGGCGAACCGCCGGTGAACGCCCAGGCCTGGCAACACGTGGAGGACTACCTCCAGCTCTGTGACGATGCCTATGTGGTGGCCCAGGAATGGAACGCCATCGCCCAGCAGTTCTCCCTGCCGCTGGTGGACGAGGCCAGCGCCTGGGTGGCGCCCTCCCTGACGCAGTATTTCGACCTGATCATCAGGGCTTGGCGGGTGGCGGACTCCAACGACCTGAGGCAGGAGATCCCCGAGCTGTTCCCCCACGGCATCGACGTGGAGGACGTGTACTGCAACCGGGAAGCGGCCCTGAGGGCCATCGAGGCTGCGGAGGTCAACCTCACCCGGCACGAGCGAGGCTCTGCGCAGCAGCTGGTCGATCGCCTCCACAGCGCACTGGATGGGTGCGAAGGTCCGGTGGTGAAGGAAGCTGCGCTGTTCCTGCGGGGGAAGGTGGGGAACCAGCTGGTCCGGACCAGCGAGATCAGCTCCAAGTGGGACTCGCTGCTGGCTGACCTGAAGCGCGTGCACTCCTATGCCCGGGACTTCGAGGTGGTCCGGAAGCTGGCAGAGCTGGTAGAGCGATCGGGGGCTCCCAAGTGGGCCGCGGCACTGCGCACGCAGCCGGTGATCGGCGACGTCGACCCCTGGACGCCGGACTGCGCGATGGAGTCATGGAACTGGAGGCGGCTGGCGACCTACTTGCAGAGCATTGACGGGCGCGGTCCCCTTCGCGAGCTTTCCCGCCAGTACCTGGCTCTCGAAGCGGAGCGAAAGGTCACGCTCACCGAGGTTGTCCGGCTGCGTACGTTCCTCGGTCTCTATGTGAACATGACCGACCTGGCCAAGAGCGCGCTGGTGCGGTTCACTGCGGCGATCCGCCACATCGGTTCGGGTGACGGTAGCCGCTCTCGGCGCCACAAGCGGGACGCGCAGGACGCCATGAACGACTGCTACGGCGCGGTGCCGTGCTGGATCATGCCGATCTGGCGCGTGTCCGAGACGTTGCCCCCGGAGATCGGCTCCTTCGACCTTGTGATCGTCGACGAGGCTTCACAGTCCGACATCCTGGCCATGCCGACGCTGTTGCGAGGACAGAAGCTCTTGATCGTTGGCGATGACAAGCAGGTCAGCCCGGTGGCACCCTTCGTCGAGGAGCGCAAGCTCGTTCAGCTCCGCCAACAGCATCTCAACAACCAGATCTTCGTGGATCTGATGATCCCCGGAAGCTCGCTCTACGATCTCGCCAACGCCGTGTTCTCGGGACGCCGGATCATGCTCGACGAGCACTTTCGCTGCGTCGAGCCGATCATCCGCTTCAGCTTCCGCTTCTATCCGGAGAAGATCATCCCGGTCCGGATCCCGAAAGCGTCGGAACGCCTGGAGCCGCCGCTGGTGGATGTCTATGTGCCTGGTGGCAAGCGCGACAAGAAGAAGATCAACCACCCCGAGGCCAATGCCATCGTCGACGAGATCGAGAGGCTGGTGAACGACCCCGCATTCCGCCGCCGCACCATCGGTGTCGTGTCGCTCATCGGTGCCCAACAGGGCGAGTACATCCAGAAGCTCCTGCTGCGTCGCATCGGCCAGGAGAAGTACATGCGGCACCAGATCGACTGCGGCGATTCGGCGACCTTCCAAGGCCGCGAGCGGGACATCATGTTCGTGAGCATGGTCCAGAGCAAAGGGCGCATCGCCGCCCAGACAGCGGTGATCTACGAGCAGCGCTTCAACGTGGCGATGTCCCGCGCCCGGGACCGCATGTACCTCTACCGCAGCGTCGAGCCTGCCGACCTCAACCCGAACGACCTGAAGGCCAAGGTCATCGAGCACTTCACGCTGAAGCCGGAAGGAGTCCGCGAGAACGTCGAGGACCTCGCCGACCTGTGCGAGACCGACCTGGAGCGCTCGGTCTACGAGCGCCTCCTGGCCCTGGGCTACCGGGTCACGCCACGGGTGAGCGTGGGCGACCATTCGATCGACCTCGTGGTGGAGGGAGCCGACGACCGGCGGCTGGCGGTGGAGCTGGATGGCGACCGCGACCAGACCGCCGACGAGTGGGTGGCGCACTGGTCCCAGCAGAAGGTCCTGGAAAGGGTTGGCTGGCGCTTCTGGCGCTGCTGGGCTTCGAGCTTCGCCCTGGATTCGGAAGCCTGCATGAAGGACCTGTTGGACGTTCTCGCCGAGATGGAGATCGAAGCGATCGGGCAGGTCAAGGTGCAGAGCATCCACTCCGAGCAGCGGGTGATCGAGGAGATCGCAGACGACGATGCCACCGAGGAGAGCGTCCGCGCCGCCCGGGAGGCGGCAGAAGAGCTTGAGGCGCTGGAGAGCAGCGATGCCAAGGACGAGCCCGTCGTGGCGGTGGGAGACCGCATCCTGGTGTCGTACAGCGATGACCCGTCCCGCTACCGCACGCTGGTGATCAGCGAGTCCGAGCACGATCCCGAAAACGGCATCTTCATCTCCTCGGACCCGGTGGGACAGGCGCTGCTGGGAGCGGCCGTCGGCGAGGAGATCGAGACCCGCCTCGACGACAACACCCAGCGCGTGCTGACGATCTTCGAGATCGAGAAGTCCAGGACCGAGGCGTCCCTGTCGAGGACGTGAGGTCCTAGGCTTCCCCCCCCATGTCCGCAGACTTCGGCGGCGTGGTCTTGTTGGTCTTGGACGGCGGCGTTTTCTTCGGCCTGGTCTTGGTCTTGGCCTTGGTCTTGGCCCCGGTCTTGCGCTTGGTCGTGGGCGTTGGCTCCGGCCTTGCCGCCTGCTCCGCCTCGCCCGTGGCGGCGAAGCTCACCGCACGGCGCGCCTGCGGATCCCAGAGCCGTGGCGGAATCGCGAAACGAAGGTCTTCGAGCTGGTGGGGGCCGCCGTCCCACATGTGCCTCGTGTTCACCGTGGCCTCGACCACGGCCCAGAGCACGGCGTGTTCGAAGGGATCTCCCGGCTGCGGCAGGTTCGCGGTCATCATGTCCAGGCCCGCCGCAGCCACCAGGGAACCCGGGCCGGTGAGGCCCGCCACCACGAGAACCAGCTGTCCCTCCTGGCGTTGAGCGGCCAGCACACCGTAGCTGTGGATCCTGGTCTCCAACCTCGTGGTCCCTGACCCCGCCCTGCGCTGGAGAGCTGCCTCGGAGCAGAAGGAGTCCTCGCCGGCAATCAAGACCCAGCCCTTGCCTTCGCGGACGTAGGCCGCCAGGTCCGGGTGGGTCTGGGTCAGCTCATCCAGGGGTCGGGAGAAGTTGCTCGCCACGCCATCCTGCTCGTGGTTCAAGAACCCGAAGCTGAACGGCAGCTTGTCCCATCCGCCGCGTGTCTTCTTTGGTCGCCGGAACATCAAGCGCAATGCAAGCTCGCTGGCCCTGTTTGAGCGAGGGGAGCCCATGCAAGCCAGTGCAGCCGGTCCTTTCTTGCCCCGCTTGCGGAACTGGTTCTTCCATTTCCCGAACGGGGTACCCGCTTTTTCCTGACGGCGCTGCACATAGACCTGGGTGAACTTGACAGCGGGGCCATGCTGGTTCACCGCTTGCTGGATCTCGGCAACACCGTGATCGTCCCAGTAGTTGGTCATCGGACCATCCTCCGAGCTGAAGCGACTCGGGATGAAGATGGTCGTCTCGGAGCTCTGCGCCAGATCCTGGACCAGGGAAGGAAACTCGAACAGCGCAGATCGGGTCAGTTCGTGGTTGAAGTACACATCCAGAGCCTCCCACTCGACGATGCTCATGCTCACGCTGCGATCGTATGTGGCGAGCTTGGACA
>QJVU01000129.1 GCA_003235605.1 Planctomycetota bacterium
AAGGCCCGACCCCTCCGCCGCTTCGTGAGCGAGCAATGGCTCCTGCTCGTGCGACGGACCTGAGGGCAATACGACCTGCCCGAAGCGGCGAGCCGGCTTGATCAACCCGTCGTTCTCCGGGTGCTCATGTTCCTTCAGCTGGAAGCGCAGGTAGCCGGCAACGGAACCCTGGCGAATCTGTCCTGGTTCATGCGATCACCAAGAAGGCCGGGTCGATCCCGCGGCAAGAACGCCGTGAAGGTCTAGCGTGCAGAACGGCTTGTTGGACTGCTCGTTGGTGGACGGGTCGCAGGCGCCAGCACCCGGGCAATGAACGCTTCGATCTCCCTGGACGCCAGGGGCAGCGCGATCGGCCAGGGCCAGCACCGCTTGGAGAGGACCTGGATGTGGTCGGCCTTCGCGTCCTTCCGGGCGATCTCGTAGTGCTGCAGGAGGCCCTCGCTGGCCACGTGCCCGTGGCCTGGAATCACCAGCATCGGCAGCCCCCCGAGCTTGTCGATGTTGTTCAAAGTGAGGGCCTCGACACCGCCGTTCGAGATCACCAGCCCCCGGTAGACATCGGGGTGTTCCATGGCGAGGCTGACGACACCCGAAGCCCCCTGGCGGTCGCCCACCAGGACGATCTTGCGCCGGTCGAAGCGCACGCCATCTTGCGGCGTGTTGAGAGCCTCGAGGGCGGCCATGACGTTGCCCAGGGTCTGCAGGGTGTTGCGGACCCGTCCCGGCGACTCCACGACCACCAGCTGCCACCGACGCTCCTTGTCGAAGCCGCTGGTCTTCAACATCTCCACCAGGAAGCCCGGAGACAGGGACTCCGGCGAGCGCGGACGACGCCCGCGGGGACTCCAGGCCGGCGCGCCGGGGAGGAACAGCACCAGCGGCGGCAGCGGTCCGTTCTCTTGCCTGTCGGGCATCAACCGCAGCGCCACCTCCACCTGCCACATGTCCTGGTTGGGAAACTCCAACGCAACCCACCCGGAAAGCCCGTGCAAGGGCGAGATCCGTGGCTTGTTGGCCTCACTCTTCTCCGCCGCCCGCTTCTCTTCGTTGCAGATGTTCTGCAGCACTCGCTCGGCGATCTTCAGTTCCCGCAAGCAGTCGGCGCTGTTGGCACCCGACTCCCCGCTGAAGAAACGGTGCACCACCCGGTCCGCTCCGCTCAGGAGGGCCCAGGGAAGCGGCTCCAGTTCCGGTTGCAGCCTGCGCAGCTCTTCTGCCAGGTGGAGCCGCCGCTTCACGAAGCCCCGCAACAACCAGAACGGCACCCGCATGGGCGGGCCGAGGGTCTCGGGTTCCTCACCTTCGAGGATGGTGTCGGCCTCGGCCCAGTAGAGGCCGTCGGGGAGATCTTTCGCCGGGATGTTCCTGTGGGTTTGGAAGGTGCGCAGCTCGTAGTGGCCTGTGTCCTTGCGGATCTCTCCTTGCCACACGGTCTTGCCACCGGTGTCCTGGATCCTCAGGGCAAAGCGCACCGTGCCGGGCATCGTCAGCGTTCGGGGCGCCCACACCGTCAGAGTGACCGTGTCGATCTGGGGAACACGCCCGTCGTCGGGGGCTCCCACCGGATCCACGACCTCGGGTCGCGCGAGCAGCATCAAGCCCCGTCGGAACATCAGCTTCTCGTCGGGCTTCGCGTCGGGTTTGCTGGTGGTGGCCATCGCCAACGCCCTGCCCAGGTCCTGGAGCGGATCGCTGCCGTTGCTGTTGGCCAGCAGCCCGGCGATCTTCGTGCGGCGCTGCTCGGGCAGGTGCAAGCAGAGTTGCAGCAGTTCGTGCTCCATGGACCAGGTCCAGGCATGGAGGTGACGCTCGTTCTTGAGGGTCTGTGCTGGCAGCAGGACCGCGGTGACGGCAGCGGCCAACGACAGGGCAAGGGGACGGGCGGTCACGGCAGGTGCAGGAGCTTGTGGATCTGGGGGATCACCAGAGGTGCGAAACCGGCCTGGCACGCCAGCCGGGTGAAGGCGAGCAGCCGCCCCCGTTGGAGGGGCTCGGTCTCCCGACCGAAGGGAGTCACCGGCTGCAGGATCAGCGCGATGTGTTGGCGCACGGGACCTAGCCGTTCCAGGGCGAGACGTAACGACGCGTCGGCAACGCCCGGAGTGAGGACGATCTTGACGTCGGTGCTGATCCCCCTTGCCACCGCCAACTCTGCGCAACGGACGTTTTCCATGCCCGGGTCCCGATCTTCGGCAGCGAGGGTCTCAGGCAGCTTGTAGTCGGCGCTGAGGTGATCCACAACGTCCAGGCAGGAGGCGAGCGCGTCGGCATCGAGGGCCGCCGTCTCCAGGAGGAGCCGGGCGCCGGCACTGTGGAGCACGTCGCCAACGGCGCGGACGAAGCCCGGATAGAGGAGCGGTTCTCCGCCGGTGACCGCCACCATCGTGTCGACCGCCGTATCGCTCGTCGTATCGCTGCCGGTGGCGCCGAAGACGCTGTGGCGTGCCGCCTCCAGGGCCAGCTCCGCGGCGCGGGCGCCGGTGACCGGGTTGGGCTCGGTCAGCCGCCGGTCGCCGATCGTGACCGGGAAGTCCGTCGCGGCCACGTAGCTGTTCGGGGTGTCGCAGTAGCGGCAGCGCAGGGGGCAGACGGCGACACGGAGGAAGGCCATGGGACGCCCGACGAAGCGGCCCTCGCCCTGGATCGAGGCGAACACCTCGACCAACGGAGCCTTCAGGGGAT
>QJVU01000701.1 GCA_003235605.1 Planctomycetota bacterium
CCTCCCACACCAGCGGCATCGCCCTGGTGCTGCCAGTCCTCTACGTGGCCTACGCCTCCCGACAGAACAGGGCCGCCTGCGGCCGGCTGCTGATCGCGGTCGGCGCCGGACTGGCGGTGTTCTCGGCCAGCTACTTCTGGCTGGCATCGACACACCTGGAGATGCAGAAGTACGCCGGCGACCACGCCACGAAGATGCTCTCGATCCTGATGGCGCCACAGACGCTGCCGCACAAGACCGCGTCCGCTGCGCGGGAGCTCCTGCTGTTTGCAGTGCCGGCATCCACCCTGGTCCCCGCCGGCCTGCGGGTGCTGTTCCACACTGCTCCACGACACGCCTGGCTTTGCCTGCTGTGGGTGATCGCCTGGCCGCTCGTGGTGCTGCCGGTGGATGACTTCGCCTACGGCTCCTACCACATGCCGACGTTGCCGGTCCAGGCGATCCTGGCGGTGACCGCGTGGCACGGGGTCGCCACCAACGCGCCCCGGGCGCTCGCGGCGCTGGCCCTGGCTCTCCTGCCCACGGTCGTGGTGGTCGCGGTCGGGACCAGTCTCTACTGGTCCCTCGGGGTCTGGATCCTGGCAAGCGCGATCCTGTTCGGGATGGCCGGAAACCACACCCCGCAGCCCCGCTGGCTCCTGGCCCTGCCGATCGTGTCGCTGTTGTTCTCGGCCAACTATCTGGGGCCGCTCCTCGACCAGGACCTCATCCGCGACCGCATCCGCGCCGTGGCCGCCGCCGTCGGCGAGGAGGACCTGGTCTTCTACCTCGCCAACGACACCGTGACCCACCACCAGTGGCGGCGGTTCTTCCCCGGCGCCGCCGGTCCCGTCCCCCGAGCCGTGAACCTCAGGCTGCTGGATCACGACCCGAGCCTCCTTGCCCAGCTGGAGTCGCAGATGCGGGCAGCGCGGGACGGGAAGCGCTCCCTGTGGCTCGTGGGCAATCTGGACGAACCGGCGGGTGGCCCGGCGTTCCAGGAGTTCCGCGACCTGTTGCGCAAACAGTTCTCGATGCATGCTCCCGCGGGCGCTCCCGACCAGGTCTTTCTGCTGACGCCGAAACACCGCTGAAGCCAGCGCCGTCGGGGACCACCAGATTGCTGCAGTCAGTTGGACTTGGTGGCCAGCAGGTAGAGCTTGTCGCCGAGGTCCAGAGCGCTCAACAGGCCGTTGGCCAGGACCCGTCCCCACCGCAGCAGACGGGAACCCGTGAGCCTCTGGATGAAACGGCTGCGCTGCTCCACAGGCGCCGGTGGTCGCGAGGCCAGAGGTGGATGTCCCGACGCCTGCGCCGGCGGTGGCATCCTGCGGTGGCAGAACTGCAGCGGGTTCACATCGATGCACCACCAACGCTCCGGTGTGAAGCCGGCCCGCGAACAGAGACGGGCCAGGTTCCGCGGATGGAACAACCAGACGTGATCGACGGGGTCGCAGGCCTCCCACCGGGGACCCAGGCAACGCGCACCAAGGCCCCTGGCGTTCGGGGTCATCACCAGCAGGGCGCCTGCGGGTCGCAGGCGCTCCCAGGCCGTCCGCAGCAGCGACAACGGATCGACGACGTGCTCGATCACGTCCAGCATCACGATCGCGTCAAAGCCGTCGCGGGCGCGCTCCTCCGGCAGCGCAACAGACTCCACCGTTCCGGTATGCACGTCCAGGCCGCGTTCCTGGCGGGCCCAGCGAGCCACCTCGCCGGCCAGCTCGATGCCCGTCGCCCGCCAGCCCGCCGCCTGGGCTGCGTCCAGGAAGCCTCCCGCGCCACACCCGATCTCCAACAGGTGGCCGGTGCACCGGAACGGCTCCAGTCGCTGGAGCACGGGACCGTAGGCCAAGCGCTGGTGGCAGGGGTCGAAGGACCGCGCCAGCTTGGCGGCAGAGAGGTTCTGACGCCGAGCCCAGTAGTCAGCCCGCTCCCGCATGTGCGTCCTGTTCGGAAACGGCTCAGCGCGGACCAGGCCGCACACCGCGCAGGCGACATAGGTCCCCCTTGTGTGGTGCAGATGGTGCTGCACCGTATCGCCGCCGCAGGCCGGGCAGGGGACGGACGCCACATCGGAACGCACCCGATCCTCGACCGCCGTCGCCATGCACGGTTCATCGACAGTTCTCCCCGAGGGCTACAGGTCGAATCCCAGGGCACATGCCCGACGTGGTAGCCTTTCGCGTGACCACCGCTCCCTCTCGACCCCCGAATGGACGCCCGCCCTGGTTGCCCAAGCATCCTCCCAGTCCTAGGCCTCACGTGCCTCGTCTTTGCATGGTTCCTCCCTGGGCCCGTGGCGTGCCAAGGAGTCGTCCAACAACAGGACTGGCCCCAGTTTCGAGGCGCTGACGGCAGCGCCGTGGCTGCCAAGTGCCGCCTGCCTGCGAAGCTGGATCCGACGTCTCCCGCTCTCCGCTGGAAGGCCACGATCCGCGGCACCGGCAATTCGTCGCCGATCGTCAGCAAGGGTCAGGTCTTCCTCACAACCGCCTACGAAGGACAACAGCTGTCCGGCCTGCGCAGCTACACCAACCTTGCCATGCTCATCCTCGGGATGGTTGCCTTGCTGGCCATCGCCGGCCGACTGCGGCGCAGACAAGCCGGAAACACCGACACGCCGCGCTTGGTGAGGGTCCTCGCGTGGATCGATCGAGCCGTGGTTCTGCTCGCGACGATCATCTTCGCCGGCG
>QJVU01000603.1 GCA_003235605.1 Planctomycetota bacterium
GTGGGTGGCTTCGGCGGCATGATCCCACCCGTCTTCCTCTGGTACCACCAGTACGGCTACAAGGAACGGTGGAATAAGAAGGACTGGGGCGACCCCAGCATGAAGCGCGGCTTCGACGAGTACTACCAGGAGGCGATGGATAAGGGCTGGTGGGACAACTTCATGGCCAAGGTCTGGACCGATGTGGAACCCCGCGTTCTCATCGAGTCAGGCGGAAACGTCCTGCGGCGACACCGCGGCGGACAGGTCCAGCTCCTGGAGCACCTGTGGCCGAAGCTCAAGATGATCGTTTCCATCGACTGGCGGCTCAACACGACAGGCATGCATTCCGACTACGTCCTGCCCGCTGCCCAGCACTACGAGAAGATGGGGAACAGCATGCCCTCGCCCCACCACCTGAACTTCGTGCTGATCGACAAGGCGGTGCCACCGCCAGGGGAGGCCAAGGCCGACCGGGAGATCGGCCAACTGATCGTCAAGGCCATCGAAGAGCGGGCCAAAGCCCGTGGCATCACGGAGGTCAAGAACAAGCTGGGGCAGTCGATCAGTTTGGAAGGAGCCTACGACCGGCAAACGCTGACCGGCTTCTACGAGAATGACGAGGTGGAGTTCGACGAGGCAATCAAGGACAGCGCGACCTACGGAATACTCCCGGAGGGGTCGACCCTCGAGGTGCTTCGCGAGAAGGGGTTCGTCCGCTGGACTGGCTGGGGCATCGCGGGCTTCGGCATCGCCCAGGCCTCGACTATCGAGCCGGACCAGACGCACAACCCGTTCCGCTGGCACACCGAGGACAAGGTTCCGTACCCGACGCTGACGCGCAGGGCGCAGTATTACATCGACCACGATTGGTTCCTCGAAGGCGGGGAGCAGCTGCCGGTTCACAAGGAGAACCCGAACCACGGAGGTGACCGCGCCTTCCGCCTGACGAGCGGACATCCACGGTGGAGTATCCACTCGATGAACCACACCAACAACATCATCCTGAACACCCACCGCGGCCGCCCCTTTGTGTTCATTAACCCGCAGGACGCGGCGGACCGGGGCATCGAGAACGGCGAGGAGGTCCGTGTTGTCAGCGACGCGGGAGACACGCTGATCGACGCCAAGATCTCGCCGTCGGTGAGGCCGGGGCAGGCGATCATCTACAACGGGTTTGAGCCCTACATGCACCGCAACTGGTACTCGCAGGGTGACGTGGAGCCCGGAATGGTGAAGTGGCTGCACATGGCCGGCGGGTACGGCCACCTGAAGTACCGCCCATGGCACTGGCAGCCGGTGCCCGTGGACCGCGGCGTGGGCGTGGACATCGAGAAGGTCAAGGCCTAAGAGGCCGGGCAAAGGAGAATCGCGATGGCAACGAACGGCACAAAGGCGAAGCAACTGGCCTGGGTCTTTGACCTGAACAAGTGCATCGGCTGTCAGACATGCTCCGTGGCCTGCAAGGTCCTCTGGAACGAGGGCGAGGAGGGCACGCAGTACATGTGGTGGATGACAGTGAACACGCAGCCCGGAAAGGGGACGCCGAAGGACTGGGAGTCGATGGGCGGCGGCTACAAGGGCGGCAAGCTGCAAAAGGGGAAGATCCCCACGAACGAGGAGTTCGGCGGCGGATGGGACTTCAACTACGATGAGGTGCTGAAGGGAGGTAAGGGCCGCGAGGTACACCTCCAGAAGATCGCCGGGAGCAAGACCTGGGGGCCGAACTGGGATGAGGACGAGGGTGGCGGCACGTGGCCGAATCCCTACTTCTTCTATATGCCCCGGATGTGCAACCACTGCACAGACGCGGCCTGCCTGGACGCGTGTCCCAACGACGCCCTCTACAAGGACGAGGAGTTCGGGCTGGTCCTGCGGAACGAGGACATCTGCCAGGGGGCCCAGGAGTGTTCGGCGGCCTGCCCGTACAAGAAGGTGTACTTCAACGAGGCCCGGGGCGTCAGCCAGCAGTGCATCGGCTGCTTCCCGAGGCTAGAGAAGGGCGTGGCGCCGGCGTGTGTGCGGCAGTGTCCGGGACGAGCCGCCTGGGTGGGCTTCATGGAGGAAGGCAGCATCGTCGACAAGATGGTGAACGAGTGGAAGATTGCGGTGCCTCTGCATCCCGAATTCGGCACCAAGCCGAACGTCTTCTACGTGCCGCCGCTGGCACCGGCGCCGCTAAACGATGACCTGAGCCCTAACGAGAAGGCCGATCGCATCCCGCCTGAGTACCTGGAATCGCTCTTTGGCAAGGAAGTGCATAAGGCACTGGCCAACTTGAAGGCCGAACTGGAGAAGAAGCGCAGGGGCGAGCCGTCTGAAGCGATGGATGCCTTAATACTGTACGAATGGAAGGACTGTCTGGGAGATTTCACCACGGACCCGGCAACCCTCAAGTGGTAGTGCCCGCGTGAGGAGTTGCCGCCCGGCTGGAAGGGCGGAATAGAAGATGGGCGGGCCACAGACCGATGGGTTGCTTATCGGCCCGGATACAACCGTCCGGGAGACTGTCGAGCGGTTTCCCGGGATTGAGCGAGTCTTCGAGAGATATGGGCTGGCGGATTGGGGGGGCTCCGAGCCACCGGTGGAGCCGATTGGCCCTTATGCCCGGCTCCACCAGGTGGACCCGCCCGATCTGCTGCGTGACCTGAACCAGTTCGCCGCGGGGAACGCCACGGCCGCAGGCTCAGTGTCC
>QJVU01000534.1 GCA_003235605.1 Planctomycetota bacterium
GCGGAAGGCACTTTCACGACACGTTCCACGGCGCAGCGCCGGTCGATGCGTGGCCGAGACTCGTGGCTCAGACCGGGAGGCGGCTGTGCGGCGCCTCTGTGTCGAGCAGGCCACCGAGCTCACGGAATTCCTCCACCAACAGGTTCAGGAAATCGGTGATGCTGACAATGCCCACCAGTCGGTCATCCGACCCCACGACGGGGAGACGCCGCACGCCCAGGGAACGCATGGCAGCCAGGGCTTCCTCGATCGGTGTGTGCTCGGAGACCGTGCGAGGGTACTGGGACATGATGTCGCCCACGGACGTGGTGCTGGGGTCCCTGTTGTCGCCCAGGATGCGGATCGCCAGATCCCGGTCCGTCACCAGGCCGACCGGAACCTTGTCCCTGTTGATCACCACCAGGGTGCCAACATGCCGGTCACGCATCCTCTTTGCCGCGGCAGTGACTGGCTCATCGGCGTTGGCCAGGTCCACGTCGCGTTGACAGATCCTTCCAATGGTCATGATGCTCGACCTCCTTGTTTCTTGGCAAACCTCGTTTCTTGGCAAAGAACGCAAGTGCCGGATCAAGTGCCGGGTCAAGTGCCGGGTCAAGTGCCGGGTCAAGTGCCGGATCAAGGATCGCCATGGCGGCTTTGGATGGCCATACGCAGGAGGACGCATCCCCCGGGGACGCATCCCAGCTCAGGGGACTGCGAATGGATGATCGGTCGGAAGGCGTCCCGCCCTTCCGTCGCGGATCGGGTGCACGGCCCTGGTCTTGTCGAACCAGACATACTCGTCGAACTGCAGAGGCAGTGACGCATGGAAGTAGTGGCTCTGGAGCTCCGTCTCAGGGCGATAGATCACTCCGATCGCGCGTTCCAACCGCGGGTGCAGCAGCTCCCCCCTGAGCGCTGCCCTGCGTGGGCTGCGCACCGCAAGGAAGAAGGCTTCCTGCCTGACTTCGTGACAGAGACGTTCGTAGCTCTCGGCGTGCGATGGCCGCACCTCCATCACCTGCATCGGGCCGTCCCAGTTTGCCGCGGCCGCGACGGTGCCATGGTCGGTCCCGAAACCGATCAGGTAGGCCTGCTCCCCGAAGGCCTGGCGGACAAGGCTGCCCACATTGATCTGGCCCTGGGCGCCGGACTCCGTGGCCCTGGCATCCCCCAGGTGCGAGTTGTGCTCCCAAAGCACTGCCTTCGCGTCAGGTCCGCGGAATTCCAGCAGCGATTGCAAGGTCTCGAACATGTGCTGGTCGCGCAGGTTCCAGGACTCATGGCCTCCATAGTACATGGCGCGGTAGTAGCGCTCGGCGTTCGCCACCAGCTGCGCGTTCCGTGCCGCATCCAGGAACCGGTCACCGTCGCGCTCGGAGTATTCCACGCGCCGGACGAGCATGTCCCGAAGCATCGCCACGGCCTCTTTGGCGCAGACGCGATAGCGCCCGGTGATCGCCGCGTGGCCGTAGATCGCGGGATCGTGCTCCCACGGTGTGAGGCATCCATAGCGGCGTCTGGCCAGCTCGGCGGCGCCGGGGTCCACGCTCTCCAGGTAGTCCACGACCTCCCGTATCGACGTGAACAGGCTGTAGAGGTCGAGGCCATGGAACCCGACCTTGTTGTCACCCGCCGGGATCCTGGCGTTGTGGTCTCGCAGCCACTCCACGAACGCACTGACCTCCTCGTTCCGCCACATCCACGTGGGAAAACGGGCAAAGGCCTCCCAGCGCGGACCGTACGGCGGTTCTTCGCCCCGAACGTACTGGTTGACTCGTGCCGCATCGGGCCAGTCGGCCTCGATGCCCACGAGGTTGAAGCCTCGCCTCAGGATCAGCTCCTTGGTGATGTGCGCGCGCATCCGGTAGAACTCGGATGTCCCGTGGGTCGCCTCGCCGATCAGGACGAGGCGCCGGTCGCCGATCCGTTCCAGCAGCGCTCCGAGATCACACTCTTCGATCTCGGCAATCGGCTCCGCCTCCTCGGCGATGATGGCCGTGATCGCGTGGGAAGGAGACGGGCCGACCGCCTCTTCCCAACCCTCTGCGCCAATCAAAGGGACAAACCGCACGTCGTCCAGGTGGTCGGTCTGGTACACGTCGTCGTTCACGCGAGTGGTGCGGATGAGCTTCTGCAGGCTCCGCGCCTCGCCAACGGGGATCACCAGGCGGCCGCCGATCGCAAGCTGCTTGCGCAGGGTGGCGGGGATCTGCGGGCCGCCCGCGGCAACGACGATGGCGTCGAACGGGCTCTTCTCCGGCCACCCGAGGGTTCCGTCCCCATGTCTGACATGCACGTTGTCGAAGCCCAGGCCACGCAGTCGCCTCTTGGCCAGCTCCGCCAGCTCGCCATGGCGTTCGATGGTGTAGACCTCCTTCGCGATACGGCCGAGCACTGCCGCCGCATAGCCCGAGCCCGTGCCGACCTCGAGTACTCTGTCCGTGGGACGGAGCCTCAGGGCAGCGGTCATCAACGCCACGATGTAGGGCTGGGAGATGGTCTGGCCCTTCTCGATCGGGAGCGGCGCATCCGTGTAGGCAAACTCCTGCAGGCGCTCTGGCACGAAGGCCTCCCGAGGCACGCTTCCCATCGCCGCCAGAACCGCCGGATCCAAGAGACCGCGCCCGGCAATCTGCGTCCTGACCATCTCCGCGCGCTGCGAGACAGAATCCGACATCGCCGTGTCCGGCC
>QJVU01000294.1 GCA_003235605.1 Planctomycetota bacterium
ACGGCTCCGTAGATCATCCAGGCGCCCAGCAACATCACGATCTGCATAGTGACCAGCTTGCCGGTTCCATGTACGTCGCTGGTGCTGTGGGAAAGCGCGGCTTTGATCGCTTGAACAGGCCTGCGCGGGTAGAGGGCAGCAGTCCCCACAAGGGGGGCCAGCAGGAGGCTCGGCACCACGAACAGAATCCCTGCCCACGTCACCCGGTAGCCGATGATCCCGGAAACGGCGACCACTCCCAGACACAACAACAGCTTGCCCAGGATGAAAGTGAAGGCGTGGTCCTTCAAGCCCTGCAGAAAGTCTGCGCTTGTGGGTACCCTGTTGGCATAGGCGGCGCGCAGGAGACCCACGTGACCCGCTAGACAGGCCGCGACGAAGACGAGTAGGAAAAGACTCTCCCAGTAGTTGCCCTCCCAACGACCGCGCGTGGCGCTCTCCCACGCCATCTTGATACCGAAGGGGTTCTCCGAGGGCACGACGTTCCGAGCCGTGGTCGCCCCCACTACCATGGCCATGAACACCGTCATCGCCATGGGCACGAGGAACGCAGCTGCGGACGTGGTGAGCCGCAGGGAGCGCAGGGGAGTGTCCGGCCCGTAGCTCGGCGGAGGCTCCTGGGATCCGACAGCTGTGCGCTCGGCTGCGCGGCCTGCGGGGGCTGCTGCGTTGGCGCGTTGCGAACGCTCCGTACGCTCTGTGCGGCCGGTCAGCACCAGGCGGACGATCCGCACCAGGACCACCACCACCATGGCCAGGCAGACCAACAGGAACAGGCTCGGGATGATGTTCCAGCTCATGACCGCAGAATGGACGACTGCGGTGGATCGCTCAGACTGCTGCAGAGTGTGTTCGAGGCTGAACATGGCGCTGGGCCGAGGGCGTCTGGCGAAACGGCCCACAACCTGGATTATTCTCCGTGGCCATGGCCCCCGCGGACAGGATCACCTCCACCAAGAACCCCCTGGTGCGGCGGTTCCGCGCTGCCGCCGAGGGGAGACAGCGGGGATTGCTGGTGGCCGATGGCTTCCACCTGGCCGAAGAGGCGCTGGCCGCCGGCTTGGTGCCAGTCGAGTTCGCCTGGTCAGAGAAGCTGGTGCGGCGGCAAGGCGGCGAGGCTCTCCTGGCAAGGCTGCGCCACAGCGAGGCGGTGGAGCATCCCTGCAGCGACCAGGTTGTCCAGCGCCTCTCTCACCTGCAGACGCACCAGGGGGTCGTGGTGATGGCCCGACAGCCTCGGTTCGAGCTGGGTGATCTGGTCCAAGGGGTCCAGGGAGATGCCCCCCTCCTGGTCATTGCCGCGGGAATCCAGGATCCCGGCAACCTGGGGGCACTGGTCCGCTGCGCCGAGGCGGCTGGGGCCATGGGCCTGCTCGCCCTGGCGGGCGGCGCCAACCCCTACCGGGACAAGGCTGTCCGGGGATCCATGGGCAGCGTGTTCCGCCTCCCCTGTGCTGTGGAGATCACCTTGGAGACCACGGTGGAGTTCCTCGAGAAGCACCTGCTGCAGGTCGTGGTGGCCGACCAGGCTGCTCCGGCCGGCACCGCGCAGCCGTTCTGGGAAGCCGACCTGACCGGTCCCACGGCCCTGGTCCTGGGTAGCGAGGGTGGTGGGGTTCCCGCAGCCCTGCACCGGGTCGCTGCGGCGACAGTGAGGATTCCCATCGCCAGGCCGGTGGAGAGTCTCAACGTGGCCGTCGCGGCCGGCATCTTGCTGTTCGAGGCCCGGAGGCAGCGCCGGTGAGGCAGAATCCGAGGTCGAACGTGCGCTTCGGGATCGCCGGCTGGTCCTACGAAGACTGGAAGGGCGTGGTCTACCCTCATGGCTGCAAGGACACGCTCCGGTTCTGTGCCGAGCTCGTGGACCTGATCGAAATCAACAGTTCGTTCTACCATGTGCCGCCGGCGCGCAACTCCGAGTCGTGGGCGCGGCGCGTAGAGGATCTGCCGGAGTTCTTCTTCACCGCCAAGCTCCCACAGGAGGTCACTCACAGAGGGGAGCTCACCAGCCGGTTGGTGGAGCAGGCCCGGGAGGGCTTTGCACCCCTGGTGGAGGCTGGCCGCTTGCGCATGCTTCTGGCACAGTTCAGCTACCGCTTCACGTTCACGCCGGACAACGTCGCCTACCTGGAGCGGATCCAGGAATCGTTCGGCTGCATTGCTCCTATCGCCGTCGAGGTCCGCCACGGCTCATGGGGCAAGGAGGACGCGCTCTGGGCCCTGTCCGAGCTGCCCTGCACCATCGTGAACCTGGACTATCCCGGCTCACAGTCAGGCTTCGGTCCCTATGTGACCGCCATGAACGGCGCAGGGGGAATGGCCTACTTCCGTCTCCATGGCCGCAATGCTGCCGCATGGTTCGACAAGGACGCGGGTCGAGACGCGGTCTACGACTACGAGTACTCGGAGGCCGAGGTTGTGAAGCTCGCCGATCGAGTCGAGGCCATCGAGGAGACCGCCACGCAGACGATCGTGGTGGCCAACAACCACTACCTGGGAAAGGAGCTCAAGCTGGCCCTGCAGCTCGAGGCCTGGTACCGACGGCAGAAGGTGCGGGTGCCGGAGCTGTTGCTGCGCACCTACCCGTCGCTTGGGGAGATTGCTGTGGGATCCGCGGATCTGCTCCCCTAGAGAGTCTCTCGCGAGGGCCGGGAGCATCGCTCTCGGTGGCCC
>QJVU01000219.1 GCA_003235605.1 Planctomycetota bacterium
ACACGGATCGCAGGCTTTCGGTCAGCTCCCTGCTCGCCGCAAAAGTCCCCAGGCCCCGGACAAAGAAACGCCCTGCGGCCACCGCGGTCTGCAGACGCCGGCCGTCCGGCAGGTAGAGGTAGAGGTCATGGGGCCTGTCCCACGGGACCGCATCGGGCCGGCCCCTCGTGCATGCTGCCATGGCCTTCACCGTCTGCTGGAGGGGTTCTCCTGGGACCATCAGCACCACCTCCGGGGCAGGGGGGCTGTCGGGGATCTTTGCCGGCAGCCTGTGCTTGCCGAGGACGTGCATCCGCACCGTGATCCGCCGGACCCGCTCCAGCAACTGCTGGCACTCGCCCATCGACCCGGGCTCCACGACCTTCGGGTCCGTGGGTCCCTTGTCCTGCCTCTCGGGATCCTGGACCGGAGCCTGGCGGCTCCCTTCCCGGTTCGTGTAAGGGGACCTCGTCCACCAGACGCCGAAGGTGATCCCTGCGGCCACGAGCACCAGAGCCGCGACCAACCACTGCTGCCACCGCTGCTGCCACCGTCCTGTCGGCCCCCCCCCTGCGCCATCGTGCTTCCGCCGCACTGCCGCGGCCAGAATCCGCCTGGTCAGGTCCGGGGGAGCCGCGCCGCCGAGGCATTCCTCCAGGGCACTCTCCAGGTAGGCATCCTCCCGGGTGTGTCCTTCGCAGTCTGCTTCGCTCATTGCTCCAACCTCCAGGCAACACACCTCCTGAGCTTGTCCTTCGCACGCCGCAGCAGGGTCTTGGCGCCTTCCAACGCGAGGCCAAGGGCCGTGGCAACCTCCTGCCTGGATGCGCCTTCCCCGTAGCGCAGGACCACCGCGTTCCGCTCCCGGTCCTCGAGACGTTCGAGGCAGGAATGCAAGGCCACCAGGTAGTCGTCGCCGGCGCGGGCGGGGTCCCCGCCAGCGAAGCGCAGCCAGGCTTCTTCCAACTCGGCCTCGGCCGCCAGGTGCACGCCCTGCCGCGGCTTCCGCGCCTGCATGCGGAACAGGTTGCGGGCGGTGGTCCTGAGCCAGCCGGCCAAGGCCGCATCGCCCCGCTCCTCGGGTGCCCACTGCAGCAGGGCGAGGAAGGCCTCCTGGGTCAGGTCCTCGGCCAGCTCCGGTGGGGCACCCAGGAACCGCAGGTACCGCCAGACTCCCTTCTGGTGCTGGCGCACCAGCTTCTCGGTGAGCTGGACCGAGGCTCGGGAATCCACGCATTCGGCCTGCACGGGGGAGTTGAATGCTCGGGAGGGTGGCAACGGGGTCACGATTCCTCACCGACCGCAAAACGCACACGTGTTCATCCGTGCTACTCTCGCTGGAGTTGTTGGGGACCCCCAGTGTTCAAGGACGCCCTCCATGAAGCTCTCGAATCTGCGCCGCGGTGTCGCCATCCTCGGCTTGTCAGCCTTCGTCGTTCCATGCATCACCACCGTGGACATCGCGCCGAACCCAATCTACCGCCAAGGACAGTCTCTGGCGCCGCGGGAGGCCACGGAAGTGACCATGCGCAGCGAGGTCGTGACCATGGAGCTGTTCGAGAACCGAGCCACCGTGAAGGCGGTCTTCCGGCTCCAGAACACAGGGGACAAGACGGAGGTGCTGGAGGTAGGTTTCCCCACCGCCGCCAAGGCGGTGGAACAACCCCTGAAGGACGGCCGGGTTTGGGACGGGCCCGAGGATCCGGGAACGATCTACAACTTCGCCGCCCAGGTCGACAACAAGGCCGTCAAGGCAGACAGGAAGAGCCTGCCGAAGGGCGCTCAGGCCGGTCCGGCTGGCTACCGCGACTGGGTCTGTTGGCAGATGCAGTTCGCGCCCCAAGGGAAACACGTCGTGACGGTGACCTACGAGGTCGAGACCCGGGACGATGCCTACGTCAAGCCCAGTCCCCTGGCGGCGCGCGAGGTCTCCTACATCCTCAAGACCGGCCGTGGCTGGAAGGGCACAATCGACTCGGCCCGCGTCGTGGTGTGCCTGCGCGACGGGCTGTCGTTGGATCAGGTGGAGATCGCCACACCGAAGCATGAAGCGCGCGACGGCAACCGGCTGGAGTGGCTGTTCCACGACTTCGAACCCGACCAGGACGTGTTCCTGCGCTACCGGGTCTATCGGAACGCCAAGCACGCGATCCAGCGGTTGGCACCGCTACTTCAGGGGAATGGAGAAGAAGTCGACCCCGAGAAGTTGCTGCAGTGGGCACAGAATCATGAGGCCCTGGACAACCATGCAATTGCGGCAGCGGCATGGGCGAAGCTGGCCCGCATGCACACCGTCCAGCGCGGCAAGGCCACCAACAGACACATCACCTACCAGGGGCTCGGCAACATGCCACCAGGCTACCACGCAGCCCGCTGCTACCGGCTGGCTGGAGACGAGAAGCAAGCGCAGGAGTGGGTTCGGGTTACGATCAAGTTCGTCACCAAACGCCTGGACAAGCTGGACCGCCTCGTCCGCAGCGCAACAAGACGCAAGAAGGAGAACCTCTACGTCTATGAACGCAAAGCGCTTGTTGCCTACACCAAGATGCTCGAGGAGCTACGTTCCTGGCTGAAGACCTAGTGCTGTCAGTCCAGCGGCTACTTCGACTGCGTCGACTGCTCCAGCTTCTTCATCACCTGATCCAGGCTGAAGCTCGCTGCCTTCTGGCGCGGCGGGTACTCCTTGAACGTTT
>QJVU01000772.1 GCA_003235605.1 Planctomycetota bacterium
GTGGAGGAGCACGATTCCGAGCCCTACGGCGGCCCACGGAACGATCAGGGGGACCAGGACCGCGATCGACCCTGCGGTGCGCAGTCCCGGCCTGGCGCGGGCGAGGGCGAGGGCTACCACGATCCCACCGGCAGTCAGCAGCAGGGTTGCCCCGAGGGAGACCGTCAGGGAGAGGAGGGCGTTGCTGCCCGCCACCCGCAGCGCCTCGTCCAGCGCTGCGGCGCTGCCCATGGTGCGGACCAGCATCCAGAGCGGCAGCAGGACCGCGAGGATCAGGACCAGGCAGGCGGCCGCGCTCCAGATCGCGGAAGGACGGGTCGCGAATGTCCGGGAGCGGTGGCCCACGGTGGCCTGCGCCGGCGGGAGCAGGAGATGCCGCGCAGCCACCAGCGCCAGGCACAATAGCAGGGGCGGCAGGCAGTAGCCGATGGCCTTGGCGATGTCGTAGTAGACGCTGAGCTGGGCAAAGATCTCGACGGGGTAGATGTTGACGCTCAATGCCCATGGGATGCCGTAGTCGCCGAGGGAGAGCACGAAGACCAGCACCGCGCCGGTCGCCAAGTACGGGCCCAGCAGGGGGCGCCATACCCACCAGGCCGTGCGCAGGACGCCAGCGTGCATTCGGGCGATGGCTCCCCAGGCTGGGTCCAGGTTGCGGATTCCCTGGAGCAGGAGCACGGTAACGAACGGGAAGTAGCACAGCGACATCACGAAGGCAGCCCAGCCCGGGCCGAAGATGTCCACGGGCCCTCCCGCCAGATCCGCCACGGGTCCCGATGAGCCGAAGAAGTAGACCCAGCCCAGGACCACAACGACCGAAGGCAGGAGCATGGGCACCAGGGTGGCCACCTCCAGGAGGGCAGACCAGGGCCGCCGTGCGGCGCGGATGCCCATGGCGGTGACCGTCCCCCACACCATCGCCAGGCTCGTCGCGAGCAGGGCGACGCCGAGGCTTCGGAGCAACAGCGTCCACTGCCGCTCGGTTGCCAGCACGCCGGAGACGGAGCTGCCCGCGGCCAAAAGCCCCAACAGGTACAGGGTCGGGGACAGGCAGACGAGGAGCACGGCCGTGGCGGCCACCCTCACCTCTCGAATGCCTCCTGCACGAATGCGTTGGTGGCTTCGAGCTGGTCGGCGACCTGCTCCCAGTCGACGACCATGGCCTTGATCCTGGTGAAGTCGAACTGCTCCGAGTGGGGGTCGACGCCTGCGCGCAGCGGCATCTGTGCCCCGGCGCTCCGCGCCAGCATGGCCTCGACCTCCCGAGAGCAGACATGGTCGATGAGCTTCCTTGCTCGTTCCGGGTTGGGGCCATTGCGGATCAGCGCCACGGTGTTGGGGATGACCAGCGTCCCCAGTTGGGCCTCGCCCTGGTCCGGGTAGATCATGTGCACCGGTGCCCCGGCGGTGATTGCGCTGTTGGCGTCGTCGGTATCCGTGAGGCAGGCAGCGATGTGGCCGTCGCGCACGAGGTTCTTGCACTGGGCATTCCCCGGCTGCACGCGGCAGCCGTTCCGCAGCCACCCTCGCATGACTGCCTTGGCCTGTTCCGGACCCAGGACGGCAAACAGCGCTGCCGCGTGGGTGGAGGCGGTGCCGAAGAGGGGCCGGGCGATGGCGAAGCGCCCCTTCCACTCCGGCCGCAAGAAGTCGTAGATGGAGCTTGGCTGGTCTTTGGGCGCGACGAGATCGGTGTTGACCAGGATCACGCGCGCCCTGGCGGCAAAGCCGGTCCAGTAGCCGTCGTTGTCCCGGTAGGCCTGGGGGATGTCCGCAGCCGTTGGCGGGACGTACCTCTCGAGACACCCCCTGCGCTTGAGGACGATGGAGCGCATGATCTCGTTGTTCCAGAACACGTCCGCCTCCGGCTTCGCCTGCATGGCGAGGATCCGGTTCATCAGCCCCGTGCTCTTGTCGAACTCGGCGTCGAAGCGCGGGACCACGACGACGCCGCTCTTCCGCGAGTACTCCCTCAGGACCGACTCGGAGTAGATGGAGTCCAAAGACACGTAGGCCACGACCCGAGGTCCGGAGGGGCTGCAGGACGCCAGTGCTGCCACGGGCCAAAGCAGCACGACGGCAGCCTTGGGAGTCATCGCTTCACCTCCAGCACCTGCTCCCAGACGGGGATCTCCGGGAACAGGCTCTGGAACTTGTATTTGAGCTCCACCTTCACCTTGGCCGTGCCCGCGGGCACGGGATGATCGAATGTCCTGGTCTCGTCGGGCTGCAGCTGCGTTCCCCTGTGCTTGTCCGTCCGCTGCGGGCGGGGCACGGCCCGCATGACATGCTCGTGCCCGGTGCTGGGTTCCCCCGCCGCATCGGTCCCCACCACGAGGGGCATCCCCCGCGCGTCCAGGAACCGGGTCCGGAGGATCGCGAGGCGGTTCGAGATCTCTCCGGGGAATGCGTGGCCGGTCTTGTCGTTCGTGATCCGGACGCGGACGGAGTCTCCCCGCAGTCTTGCCTCCACGGTGACCGCGTTGTGGCGGATCTCTTGGTGTCGCATCGACAGGAACAGGTGGCTGCGCCGCTTCCGCGGGGTGCCGTCCGGGGCCACCGCCGCCACCTCCGCCATGTGACACTCCTGGCAGGTCCGGTCCCGGAAGCGAGATGCCTGCCATTCGTCGAAGCTGCCGTGGGGAGCGTGGCAGGGATAACAGATCTTGGA
>QJVU01000327.1 GCA_003235605.1 Planctomycetota bacterium
GGGGCGCGGCTAAGAGAGGCCCATGGCCTACGCTCTTGGCGCGCGACCGTTGTCCCTGGAGGAATGTGCGGCGCTGTCGCAGCGAGGGCAGAAGATCCAGCTCTCCCAGCAGACCAGGCGCGCCATCAAGAACTCCCGCACCGTCGTGGAACGTACGCTGGCAGCGGGCAAGTCGGTCTACGGCGTCAACACCGGCTTCGGGAAGCTCGCCGGGGTATCCATTCCCAAGGACAAGCTGGCGCAGTTGCAGCGAAACCTGATCCTCAGCCATGCCACCGGCGTCGGCGAATGGCTGCCTGTGGAGACCTGCCGCCTGGCGTTCGCGCTCCGGATACACAACCTCGCCATGGGCTTCTCCGGCGTGCGGCCCGAGCTGTTGGATTTCATGGTCCAGCTCTACAACGACGACCTCATCCCCAGGTTGCCGTCCCAGGGCTCGGTGGGGGCGTCCGGAGACCTGGCGCCGTTGGCCCACATGGCCCTGCCATTGCTCGGGCGCGGCTCGGTGTGGGCTGGCGGCAGGGCGGTCACCGCCCGCACCGCCCTCGGCCGGCGGCGCCACCAGCCGCAGAAGCTGGCCGCCAAGGAGGGGCTCGCCCTGATCAATGGCACCCAGGTCATGACCGCAATCGGACTGCTGGTGGTGTGGCGGGCACGGAACCTGAGCCTGGCTGCCGACATTGCCTGCGCCATGACGGTGGAGGCCTTGCGGGCGTCGGAGCAGCCGTTCCAGAAGAGCGTCCATGACCTGCGCTCCCACAAGGGCCAGGCGGTTACCGCCAACAACCTGCGCGCGCTGCTCGGCGGTTCCGAGGTCATGAAGAGCCACGCCAACTGTGAGAAGGTCCAGGATGCATACTCCCTGCGCTGTGCGCCTCAAGTGCACGGTGCGGTCAAGGATGCCATTGCCTTTGCCAACGATGTCTTGTTGACCGAGGCCAATGCTGTCACCGACAACCCCCTGGTGTTTCCGGATGGCAGGGTGATCTCGGCCGGGAACTTCCACGGCCAGCCCGTGAGCCAGGCCCTGGACTTCCTCAAGATCGCGCTGAGCACCGTCGCCAACATCTCCGAGCGGCGGATCGAGAACCTGGTGAACCCCGACATCTCGGGTCTGCCTCCGTTCCTGGCCCAGGACCCCGGGGTGGAGAGCGGCTTGATGATCCCCCAGGTGGTGGCGGCCGCGCTGGCGTCCGAGAACAAGGTCCTGGCGCATCCGGCAAGCGTGGACACCATCCCCACCTCGGCCAACCGGGAGGACCACGTCTCGATGGGAGTGACCGCGGCTCGCCATGCCCGCCAGGTGCTGGAGAACTCCGAACGGGTCGTGGCCATCGAGCTGTTGTGCGGGGCTCAGGGGCTCGACTGCGGCGAGCCGCTGCGGCCGGGTCGCGGCGTGGCAGCCGCCTACCGCTGCATTCGGGACGTCGTACCACCACTCCGGAAGGACCGTTTCCTGGCCCCGGACCTGCGCAAGGTCGAGGAGCTGCTGGTCTCGGGCCAACTCGTGCGTCGGGTGCGGAAGGCGGTGGCTGCCCTTATGCCTTGCTAGTGGCTCCAGTATCCTGCCGCTACCGTGAAGGAGGCGGAAGTCAATCCGTACCAGAGCCCGACCGCACCCGTCGAGTATCGCCCCGCGAGCTGATGCTGGACACCTTGCGCACGATCGAGACCCCCGAAGGCGTGGAGCTGACTCTGCGTACTGCGGGGATCCACGGGCGGGCCTGGGCCTGGCTGTTGGACTGTTTGATCCGCCTGTTCGGCTACGTCCTGGTGGGCAGCTTCCTGTCTGGTCCGTTCGGGAACGTCGGAATCGGCGGCTTCTTCCTGGTTGTGTTCCTGGGCGAGTGGTTCTACCCGGTGTTCTTCGAGGTGTGGGTGGGCGGCGCAACGCCGGGCAAGAGGGTCTTCGGCCTCCGCGTCGTGCACGACGACGGTACGCCGGTGGGCTTGGGAGCCTCGTCGGTCCGCAACCTGCTGCGGGCCGTCGACTTCTTTCCGAGCCTCTACCTCCTCGGCATCCTCACGATGCTCCTGCATCCGCACCAGAAGCGTCTGGGCGACATCGCGGCCGGCACCCTCGTGGTCTACGTGGATCGCGACCCGGGCCGCCGAACACTGGATCAAGTGGAGCCCTGCCCGCCTTGGACCTCCCTGGAGCCGGCCGAGCAGCGGGCGATCGTGGAGTTCGCCGAACGCCGAAAGGAGTGGACTCCCGCTCGTGCCAGGGAGCTGGCTGACATCCTGGAGCCGCTGACGCGGGCCACGGGCGAGGAGTCCGTCAAGCGTCTGCTGGCCATCGCCCAGAGCATCCGGGAGGGGCGATGAGCGGCAGCGCCTTCGAGCGGCGGGGCGAACCACGCTGGCAGGAGCTCGAGGCGCTCCTTCACGAGCTCGAGCGGCCTTCGATCAGGCCGGGGGGGGATGCGCAGTACTGGGCCCGCCTGCCGCGCCTGTTTCGTCGCCTGTGCCAGGACCTGGCCCTGGCCCGGCACCGCCACTACAGCAACAAGCTGGTCATGCGACTGAACGGCCTCGCCCTGCGCGCCCACCAACACATGTACCAGGCGAGCCACCGGACCTCGGCGCGGTTCTGGCAGTTCGTGAGCCAGGAGTTTCCCCGGGCCGTGCGGGAGGAGCGGTGGCTGGTCCTGTGGGCATCGCT
>QJVU01000304.1 GCA_003235605.1 Planctomycetota bacterium
GGTCCGCGGCCACGTCCTGCTCCGCGACGCGGCTGGTGGCAACGGGCAGGTGGGCCGCGAGCTCCCGAAGCAGGGCCTGGGGCAGGTTGCGGCAGGCCTCGTAGGTCAAAGCCCGGTGCTTGAAAACCCAGTGGGCCAGCTGTCTGGCCTGGAACGGCTGGCCTCCCGCTGAAGCCACCAGCCCGCACAGCTCGGCATCGCTGCAGTCCGTAACAGCCCGCGGTTCAGCGGCGGCATTCACGCGCCCTCACGCGGTCTTGCGGGGCGCCTTCTTCTGCTTCATCCGACCCTCGTGGGTCAGACGCTCGAGCACGATCTCCTTGGTGATCACGAAGCTGTTTGTCGTCTTCTTGTTGGGTAGGGAGTAGCGCACGTCCAGGAGCAACTCCTCGAACAACGACCGCAGGGCACGAACGCCGGTTTCGCGTTCGAGCACGATGTTGGCGATCTCCTCCAACGCTTCGTCGGTGAACTCCAACTTGCTGTCGTCCATCTCGAAGTACGCCTGGTACTCCTTGACAAGGGCGTTCTTCGGCTTGGTCATCACCTCGATGATCTGGTCTCTGGTCAGGGACGTCATCGGGGCAATGACCGGTAGGCGGCCGACGAACTCCGGGATCAAGCCGAAGTCGATGAGGTCCTTCTGGTCCAGGTACGGGATCAGCCGGTCCCGGTCCTTGCTGGCGTCGTTCTCCACGTCATCGTGGTGCTCGCCTTTCTCGAAGCCGATGATCTTCTGGCCGAGGCGGCGAGCGATGAAGTGCTCGATCCCGGAGAACGTCCCGCCGCAGATGAACAGAATGTTATCCGTGGCGACCTGGATGTAGCTCTGCTCCGGGTGCTTGCGACCGCCCTGGGGAGGCACGTTGGCCACGGTGCCCTCCAGGATCTTCAGCAAGGCCTGCTGCACACCTTCGCCCGAGACGTCCCGGGTGATCGAGACGTTCTGGGTAGTGCGCCCGATCTTGTCGATCTCGTCGATGTAGACGATGCCCTGTTGGGCGCGCTCGACATCGAAGTTGGCTGCCTGCAGCAGCTTCAGGAGGATGTTCTCGACGTCCTCGCCGACGTAGCCAGCCTCGGTGAGGGTCGTGGCATCAGCGATGGCGAAAGGTACGTCCAGCGCCCTGGCCAGTGTCTTGGCCAGCAACGTCTTGCCAGACCCGGTAGGTCCCACCAACAGGATGTTGCTCTTCTCCAGCTCGATGTCGGGCCGTTGGTAGCGTGCGTGCAACCGCCGGTAGTGGCTGTAGACCGCTACCGACAGGATCTTCTTGGCGCCTTCCTGACCGATCACGTACTCGCTGAGGCGCTTGTGGATCTCGGTGGGGACGGGGATCTTGTCCTTGAGGACCAGGTCCTTCACGAACGTGGCCGACCCGGTGCTCTTGCGGCTCTCCTCCTTCAGGATGGTGTTGCAGATCTCAATGCACTCGTTGCAGATGTAGACCCCAGGGGGCCCGGCGATGAGCGATTGGACGTGGTGGCGCGACTTCTCGCAGAACGTGCAGCGCTCTACGGAACGGCCTTTTCCTGTGGACGACTTGGACATTGGCTCTTCTGGTCAACCTGCACCTTGACGCAACGACGGCAAGCGTATTCCGGTTCTGTCGATGCCGGGCTGTTCAGGTGACGGACGCGGGTCATGGTATCCGATTTCCGCGAGTGGCCATACCACGGAAGGAACTGGAAAACGCGCCACCCAGGCTTGGACCGCTGCCCAACCCGCCTGCGAGCCGCCTCGGAGGCTACTTGGAGACCTCCACGATCTCGTCGATCAGGCCGTACTGGCGAGCCTCTTCTGCGCCCATGTAGTAGTCCCGATCGCTGTCCTTCTGCACCCTTGCCACGTCCTTGCCCGTGTGCTTGGCGAAGATCTCGGCCAACCGCTGCTTCAGGCGCAGGATCTCGTCGGCCTGGATGGTGATGTCCGCGGCGGTCCCCGCAACCCCACCCCAGGGCTGGTGGATCATGATGCGGGAGTTGGGCAGGGCATGGCGCTTGCCCTTGGTGCCTGCGGTCAACAACAGCGCGCCCATCGAAGCCGCCTGGCCGATGCAGTAGGTGGCTACTGGACACTGCACGAACTGGATGGTGTCGTAGATGGCAAGGCCGGCAGTCACGCTGCCTCCTGGCGAGTTCAGAAACAGGTTGATGTCCTGGTTCTTGTTCTCCTTCTGCAGGAACAACAGCTGTGCGATCACCGAATTGGCCAGGCCATCGTCGATGGGGGAGCCGATGAACACGATCCGGTCCTCCAGCAGGCGGCTGTAGATGTCGTACTGCCGCTCGCCGCGTCCGGTCTTCTCGATAACGAAGGGGATGTAGTAGTCGTTGATCGTGCCGCTCATGACTAAGTTTCGTTATCGGTGATCTTGGCGTTCTCTCTAAGGAATTCACGCACCTTGCGTTCCATGATCGAGAGCCGCAAGTCGGCCAACAGGTCGTTCTTCTCGTAGTGTTCCAGGGCCTGCTCCCGGGTCACGTTGTTCTGGGCCGCGATGTTGCGAAGTTCAACATCTACGTCCCCCTCGGTCACGAAGATCTTCTGGTTCTTGGCGATGGCTTCCAGCAGGAAAAACACTCGTACTCGGCGCTCCGCCTCCCTGTTGGCCTCCTCGGAGTGCTTGACCAGCTCCTGCTTCACGGTGTCGTCGGCGGC
>QJVU01000251.1 GCA_003235605.1 Planctomycetota bacterium
ACAGGCCCGCCAGCGCGCCTCGCTGGACGTCCAGCTCACGCAGCTGCGCACCAAGGCCGAGGCCCTGGCGGACGTGGCGGAGGAGGTGGAGCTGTTCGAGGCCGCGGTGTTCCCGGAGGACCCGGAGGCGGAGGTCCAGGCAGCTGAGGCCAAGGAGGACGCAGACAGCGACGTGGTGAAGCAACTGCGCGCCGACAGGGAGTGGCTCGAGAAGTGCGGGGACCGGGTGCAAGAACTGCGCACGCTCATCGCCGAGGCCTCGACCACGGTCCAGGTGGCCAAGGACGCGGTGGACGTGACGGGGCGCACAGGCGGGCAGCAGGCCATCCAGGAGCTGGTGATGGCCCAGGTGGAGACGAAGGCGAACAAGCTACTGACCGACGCCGGGATCCCGCTCAGCGTGGGCATCAGCTGGGAGCAGGAGACCAAGGGCCTGGCCAAGGTGTGCCCCGAGTGCGGGACGGCCTTCCCCACCAGCCAGCGGGTGAAGGTGTGCGGGGCCTGTGGGGCGCAGCGGGGGCCCAACGTCCAGCGCAAGCTCAGCATCGAGCCCAGCAACCGCAGCGGGGCGGCTGAGGACTTGGCGGGGGTGGCCCTGGGCATAGCGGCCAGCAAGTGGCTGCGCGCTCGCCGTGGCGCCCGCTGGTCCGCGGTGTTCATTGATGAACCGTTCGGGGCGCTGGACCCCCACAACCGCCACGCCCTGGGCAGCCACATCACGCACATGCTGAAGACGTCCTACAGCTGCGCCCTAGTGGTGGCGCACCAGCGCGAGATCCTCTCCGCCATGCCGGGGCGGATTAACATCGTTTCCGGGGCCGACGGCTGGTCCCGCATTGAAGGAGTGAGTTGAACCATGCAGACCATCGAATATCCCCCCAAGCGATTGAACCGCACGCAGCTGAAGCACCTGATCCGGGAGGCGCACTACGCCCGGAGAAGCCAGGTGCACTTCGGCAAGGACGGACGGCTCCACACCGTCCTCATCACCCCGCCCAGCGCCCGCCCTGTGGCCCTCCGTGGGCGCAGTTTTCTCGAGATCGCGCTGTCCGATCCCGCCATTGCCCTGCGCCTGGTCAAGCGCAGCCAGCGCATCGCCGCAGGCAAGGAGCGCCACGCCAGGGCGGTGCTCATGTCCCGCAGCCGGGAGAACCCCAGGGTGGCTCGCATGCAGGACGCGGTGAAGGAGGCGGAGGAACACCTGTGAGGAAGCGGTACAGCGTGCGCAGCATCACCGACACCCTGGTGGGCGTCGGCGCGCGCGCAGGTACCCGCGCCGTCGAGATCCGCTTCACGGGTTGCAACATGTGGGACGGCAACCCGGACAACCGGGACCAGGGCCGGGGGGCGTGTGCCCAGTGGTGCGATGCGGACTTCCAGCAAGGCCTCGCCACCAACGTCTCGGCTCACCAGATCTGCTCCATCGCCGAGGGCATGTGGGTGGGCAGCGGGACCGCGGCCGAGAAGTGGGTGTGGTTGACTGGCGGGGAGCCCCTGCTGCAAGTGGACGCGGAGCTCCTGGCCGAGCTGCGGGATTGGGGCTTTTCCATCGCGGTGGAAACCAATGGTACAGTGAAGGCCCCGATGGAGAAGTGGCCCGCCGAAGACATCGACCACATGGTGGTCGCCCCCCAGCTACTGCGGGACGGTACCGTTCCCGAGCTCGAGATCACCCGGGCGCATGAGCTGAAGGTGGTGCTGCCAGGGTGGACGCCCGAGCAACTGATGGAGCTCGAGCAGGCGGGCGAATGGAAGAGCCGCTATGTGGTACCCCGGGACCCCACGGATCGCCGCACGGTGACGGTCAGCCACCTGCGCGGGGGCTACAGCGACGCGGAGGCCTTGGACGTGGCGGTGAACGAGTGCATCCAGTGGGTGCGCATGCGCGCAGGCTGGCGCCTGGGGCTCCAGATGGACAAGATACTCAACCTCTGAAGGAACAGCATGGCAAGACGACGACGCATTGAAGCGCCCAAGGCGCAGGACTTGAACGCAACTATCCACCCGGACCTCCACCCGCTGGTCATCGAGATCGGCCGGCTCACGCTGGACCCGGAGAACGTGCGCCTGCATGACGAGGACAACGTGGAGGCGGTGCGGGGCAGCCTGGAGCGCTTCAAGCAACGCAAGCCCATCGTCGTGCGCAAGTCCAACATGACTATCGAGGCCGGCAACGGCACAGTCACCTCCGCCAAGCGGCTGGGCTGGACCCACATCGCCGCGGTGGTGGTGGACGATGACGACGCGGAGGCCGCAGCCTACGCCATCGCCGACAACCGCACGGCGGAGCTGGCAACGTGGGACGCTGAGGGCCTGGCCGAGGTGATTGCCAAGTACAAGCTGGACCCGCTCGAGCACAGGCTGGGCTTCACCCCGGACGACCTAGCGGCCATCATCAGCAGGGGGGGTGAGGAAGGCGACGGGGGGCAGAGCGGCACCCCGGGCACCGTGAACCACGGGGCGCTGAGCACCCGGTTCCTGGTCCCGCCCTTCACCGTGCTCAACGCCCGGGAGGGGTGGTGGACGGACCGGAAGCGGCTGTGGCTGTCCTTCGGCATCCGCAGCGAGCTGGGGCGGGAGGGCATGAAGGACACCAGCCTCCAGCAGGAGGTTCCCTACTTCAACGGCGGCCGCATGGTGACGCAGAACGAGGGGGCGGGT
>QJVU01000508.1 GCA_003235605.1 Planctomycetota bacterium
AGCCCATGTGCGTTCTGCCCTGACGAGCACGACGCTCACGATTCCCGTGCTGAACGGGCAGCCTGCGTTGGGGACCTGGCAGGCGATCTATCTCTACGAACATCGGGATCGGCCGCACCGGCGTCAGGTGGTCGCGCACCTCCTGGGCGAGTAACGGAGCCAAGGCTCCGTGCTAGTGTGCTTCCAGCCAGTTCTGGCCGTGGCCCATGTCCACCTCCAAGGGCACGGCCAGTTTCGCGGCTCCCTCCATGGAGTCTTTCAGCAGGGTCTTGACGCGGTCCAGTTCATGCTCCGGCACGTCGAGCAGGAGCTCGTCATGTACCTGCAGGATCATTCTGGCGTCGAGAGCCTCTTCTCCCAGACGCCGGTGCACCTCCAGCATGGCGCGCTTGATGATGTCGGCGGCGGTTCCTTGAAGCGGGGAGTTCACTGCCATGTTCTCGGCCGCGATGCGCTGCATCGCGTTGGTTGAGTCGATCTCCGGCAGCGGGCGGATTCGGCCAAACAGCGTGCGCACGAAACCCTCGGTACGGGCGGTCTGCAGAGACCCGTCCAAGTACTCCTTCACCTTGGGCAGGGCCCGGAAGTAGGCATTGATGAACTTCTTCGCCTCTGGCGGGGTCATGCCGGTCTCGTTGGCGAGGCGGGAGGCGCCCATTCCGTACATGAGGCCGTAGTTCACCACCTTTGCCTGGGAACGCATCTCCGGGGTGACCATGTCGGGCAGGACGCCGTGAACGATGGCGGCGGTGCGGGCGTGGATGTCGAGGCGCTCGTTGAAGGCCCTGAGGAGAGCGGGGTCCTTGGAGAGGTGAGCCAGGATCCGGAGCTCGATCTGGCTGTAGTCAGCGGAGAGGAGCACCCAGCCCTTGTCGCGGGGCACGAAGGCCCGCCGCACCTCGCGCCCCTCCTCGGTGCGGATCGGGATGTTCTGCAGGTTGGGAGCGTCCGAGGAGAGGCGGCCCGTGGCAGCGACCGCCTGGTTGAACGTGGTGTGGATACGGCCGGTGTGCTCGTTCACCATCAACGGCAGGCTGTCGACATAGGTCGTCTTCAGCTTCGAGAGCTTGCGGTACTCGAGGATCAGCTCCGCCACTTCGTGGTGGGGCGCAAGCTTCTCGAGAATGGCCGCGTCGGTCTTCCATTGGCCCGTGCGCGTGCGCTTGGGCCGGACGCCCGCCAGCTTGTGGGCCTCCAACCTCTCGAACAGTACCTCGCCGATCTGGGCGGGGGAGTTGATGTTGAAGGGCTCTCCGGCGCGTGCGTAGACGCGTTCCTCGATCTCGCCTATCCGCTCGCCCAGCCTGTCGCCGAGCTTCTTCAGGTGGTCCAGGTCGATGGCAATGCCTTCCCACTCCATGTCCAGCAGCACACGGGTCAGAGGCAGTTCCAGGTCGCGATAGAGAGGGCCGAGACCCAGCTTCTCGATCGCGGGTTCCAGCTTCTCCCGCAGGCGCCAGGTGAAGTCGGCTCGCTCGCAGGCGTAGTCACCGAGAAGGTCTGTCTCCACCTCATCGAAGGTTCTCTGCTTCTTGCCCGTGCCCAGTATCTCCTTGGATGGGATCATGGTGTGGGAGAAGTAGCGCGCCGCCAGGCTGTCGAGGTCGTGTCCACCGATCCCTGGGGATATGCAGTAGGACGCCAGCATGGTGTCGAACTCGACACCCTGAACATCGATCCCCGCATTGCGGAGAGCGGCCATGAACAGCTTGGCATCGGGAATGGTCTTGCCGATGCCGACGTCCTCCAGAAGCGGTCGAAACGCATCGACCTCGAGAGTCGGCGGATCCAGGTTCAGGGGTACGTAGCACGCAGTGCCCGGCTCGTGGCTTACGGCGAGACCCACGAGCCCGGCCTCGCGCGGTGTCGAAGCCGAGAACTCGGCGGTGATCGCGAGATGCCGACCCGTCTTCAGTTTTGAGAGCATCTTGGCGAGCTCTTCTGGGGTCTGGACGACCCGGTACTTCTTGGGCAGATCCGGTTCTGCTTGTCGTGGCAGGGTCTTGAGCAGGCTCTCGAACTCCAACTCCCGGAACAGTGGCTCCAGGATCTCACGGTCGGGCTTGGCACCGCCGAGCTTGGTCACGTCGATGTCGAGTGGCACCTCGGTGTGGATCACGACCAGGTCGCGGGAAAGCAGCGCTTTGTCCCTGTTCTCCAGAAGGCTCTTGCGGATCGAAGCCTGCTTGACCTCGCTGGCGTTGGCCAGCACCGCATCCAGGGTCTCGAAGCGCTGCAGTAGGGTCGCGGCGGTCTTCTGGCCAACCTTGGGAACGCCGGGGATGTTGTCCGACGAATCCCCCATGAGAGCAAGCAGGTCGATCATCTGGTCCGGCCGGACACCAAACTTCGCCTCTACCTCCTTTGGTCCGATGATCTCCGGTGCGGTGGTGCTGGTGCGCAGGTTCCAAAGCCTGATGTCGTCGCTCACCAGCTGCATGAAGTCCTTGTCCGCGGTGACGATGAACACCTTCATGCCGGCGCGTTGTCCGCGCACCGCCAGTGTGCCGATGATGTCATCGGCCTCGTGTCCGGGGCTGCACACCGATACGATGCCATAGCCCCCGACGACCTTGTCGATGGCCTCGAGCTGCGCGAACATCTCGTCGGGCATCTTCTCTCGAGTCGACTTGTATTCGGGATAGAGTCGGGTGTGCGCCAGGTCTTCAGTGGGACCGTCGAACGAGATTGCGATCGCCTCCGGGTGCTCGCGGTCCAACAGCGCGCGCAGGGTCTGGATGAAGCCGTAGACCGCGGAGGTCGGCCGTCCATCCTTGGTGCTCAGGCCGCCGCGAGGGCTCATGGCAAACGCGAAGTGCGAGCGATACGCCAGTGCGGTGCCGTCGATCAGGAACAGGCGCTTGGCCACGCGGTCACAATAGGTAACGGACGGCCGCGAAACCACCGACCAGGATCACGCAGAACAACAGGCTCATCAGCGCCAGCCGCTTCTCGACGAAGTCCCTGATCGGTTCGCCCCAAATGCGCAGCAAGGCGGCCTCCAGGAAGAAGCGGGCCGAGCGGCTCACGGCGGAGGCGATCACGAACATGTGAAAGCTGACGTGCTCGTGGCAGACGCCGGCGGAGATCGTGAACACCTTGTAGGGGATGGGGCTGAACCCGGCCGTGAACACGATCCAGAAGTTCCACTCCTCGAACTTCCTGCTTACGGCTTGGAAGGTCTCCTCTGCGAAGACGTACTGGAAGCAGAGATCCTTGACGCCTGCTTCCCAGAACGCATAACCGAGGAAGTAGCCGAACATTCCGCCGAGGACCGAGGCCAGCGAGCACCAGAAGGCAAAGCGGAAGGCTCTCCTCGGTTCACCGAGACAGAGGGGCAGCAACAGGACGTCTGGTGGCACCGGGAAGAAGCTGCTCTCGGCGAACGAGAGGACGATCAGGGCAGGGAGCGCATAGGGGGTATCGGCCCAATGCAGCACCCAGCGGTAGAGGCGATGAGGCAGACCCCCTGGGTTGTTCATCTCGTTTGTCTCGCTCACTGCGGTCCTCTTTGGGGGACCAGGTGCGAGGCATGCAGGACGACGGGGCCCTCTTCCGCCCAGTCGGCAAGCCGTGGGCTGTAGACGAGGGTGACCGGTTCCGTGCGGTTGCGGAGGTTCTCGAACATCCGGGCTCCAAGCCGCACCCGTCCTGACAACACGACTCCATTCTGGGCAACGCGGATCCTCAAGTCCAAGCCGTGGCTGTCTACGGTCGGGTTTCCAACCAGCTTGACGTCGGTGGTCACGAAGGTGGGGCGGGGGTTGCCGTGGCCAAAGGGTCCCAGCCGGTCCAGTTGGCGCACCAGTCGCGGGTCCAGCTCGTCGAAGTCCGCAGGGCCATCCACGTGGAGCGGCCCATTGTCCATCGGGCCTCTCGAAGCTGAGCCGTTGAGCTGCTGGCGGAGGACCTCAATGTTGGCGGCGGCCAGCCTAAGCCCGACCGCAGCCTTGTGACCGCCATAGCTGGTGAGCAGGGAGGCGCAGCGGGCAAGGGCCGCGCGCAGGTCGAATCCCCCTGCCGAGCGACCCGAACCCCTCCCGACACCGTCCTTTTCCGATATCAACAGCGTCGGCTTGCCGAGTTGTTCCGCTACCCGGGCGGCGACGATTCCCAGGACGCCGAGGTGCCAACCCTCACCGCTCAGCACCAAGACGTCGTCGGACATGGCTTGTACCTGCCGGAGCACGTCGTCGGTCAAGGTGCGCTCCACGCGGCGGCGGCTGTCGTTGAGCTTCTCCAGAACTCCCGCGGCCTCGCGAGCCTCCTGGAACCCGGGTGCCATCAACAGCTGGACTGCATCCACGGCGTGGGCCATGCGACCCGCGGCGTTGATCAGCGGGGCCACGCGGAACGAGATGTCGTCTACTGTCAGGCCGCGTTCCGAGAGCCCCGCGGCGTCGATCAAGGCACGGATGCCGGGGTTTCTGCTGGCCGCAAGCGCGCGCAGGCCGTGGCTGACCAGGATGCGGTTCTGGCCGCGCAGCGGGGCTACGTCTGCAACCGTGCCCAGCGCCACGTAGGCCATGGCCTCGATCAGGAAGTCACGGAACTCCTTGCTGAGGGTCTTGCCCCTGGAGAACGACCGGGCCACCGCCGTCGCCAGGCAGAAGGCCACGCCGACGCCGGCCAGGTCTCGATCCGGGTAGCCCGCGCCCGGCAGCCTCGGGTTCAGCACAGCGTAGGCGTCGGCGATGTTCTCCTCGGTGCCATGATGATCGGTGACGATGACATCGCAGCCGAGCTGTTGGATCTCCTGGACGATCTCCACGGCGTTGGTGCCGTTGTCCACGGAGATACAGAGGCCAAAGCCCCCGTCACGGATTGTGGTGACGGAGGCCGGGGTGAAGGAGTAGCCGTCTGCGCGGGCCGGAATGAAAGGCTGGACATGGCATTCCATCAGACCAAAGAACTTCAGCAGCAGGACGGTACCGGTGACGCCATCGACGTCGTAGTCACCGTGGATCAGGATCCGCTCGTGCCGCTGGATGGCCTGCCGGATGCGGGCCACCGCCCGCTCCATCTGGGTGAAGGCGAAGGGGTCAGTGAGCCGTCGGAGCTCCGGCTTCAGGTGCTCGCGGGCGCGATCCGGGTCGTCGAGGCCGCGAGCCAACAGGACCCGGGCCATCAGGTCGGGCACCTGCAAGGTCCTTGCGAAGGCGCGCTCTCTGCAGTCACGCTCGGGGATGAATGACAAGGAGCGCTCCATGGGCTTGGGCGTTATGGTAACCGTGGCTCAAACACGCACCAAAATGATCAAGCCGGATCCCAACACGATCCTCCGCCGTATCCCGTCGCTGGACGCATTCCTCCGCCGTGACCGGTTCAAGGACCTGCCGCGACTGCTGGTACACCGGGTGTCACGCTCCTTCCTGGAAGAGGTGCGCTCGAAGGTGCTGGGAGGCGATATCGACGAGCCTCGGGTGGACGCCTTGTTCGGAACCAGGGAGGCAGAGAGCGAGGTGATCGCCCGGTGTGAATCCGCCCGGGCACGACGCCACCGAAGGGTGGTCAACGCCACCGGCATCGTCCTGCATACGGGGCTCGGCCGCGCGCCCTTGGCCGAGGCCGCCCGTCGAGCTCTTGCGGAAGCGGCCGGCTACGCCATCGTCGAGGTGGACCCGGTCACTGGCAAGCGCAACGAGCGGGAGGAGGCGGTGGCGGGCCTCCTGCGGGAGCTGACCTCGGTGTCGGGAGCGTTGGTGGTGAACAACAACGCAGCGGCAACGACCCTGTGCCTGACCGCAACGGCCAGGGGCAGGGAGGTGGTGGTTTCCCGTGGGGAACTCGTGGAGATCGGTGGTGGCTTCCGCATGCCCGATGTCATGAGGCAAGCCGGCTGCAGAATGGTCGAGATCGGGACCACCAACCGCACCCACCTTCGAGACTACGAAGCAGCCGTCACCCCGGACACGGAAGCGCTCTTGAAGGTGCACACCAGCAATTTCCGCGTGGAGGGGTTTCACGCCGTGCCCAGCCTGCCGGAGCTGGTCGAACTGGCCCACGACCGGGGGCTCTTGGCGATGGAGGACCTGGGCTCCGGCCTGCTCTGCGAGGAGCCGATCCCTGGTCTCGAGGAGGAGCCGCGGGTGCGGGAGAGCGTCACCAGCGGCGCCGACCTGATCTGGTTCTCGGGAGACAAGCTCCTGGGGGGACCCCAGTGCGGCATCATCGTCGGCGACAAGCAGCAGGTGGAGCGGGTGCGGGCTCACCCCCTCTACCGCACCTTCCGTTGTGACAAGACGGTCCTGGCGGCGCTGGAGGCGACGCTGACCGTCTACCGCGACGGCAACCCCCTGGAAGAAATCCCGACGCTCAGAGCCCTGGCAGCAACACCGGCGCAGCTGAGGGCCCGGGCCGAGGAGTTGCTGGGTCACCTGCCCGCCAGCGCGCCGGGATGTCGGGGCGCCGAGGTCGTCGAGAGCCAGTCCTTCGCCGGCAGCGGCGCCAACCCGGCACGGCCGCTACCGTCCTTTGCGGTGTCGCTGCCCGGCGGGGAACCGGTCTCGGACCGGCTGCGCTTCGGCTCCGGCACACCGGTCTTCGCCCACATCGAGAAGGGCCGGGTGCTCCTGGACCTGAGGTCCCTGGAGGGCGAGGATCTGGAAACTGTGGGGGGCCTCGTTCGTGCCAAGCTGGCCGCTGGCGCGCCGTAACAGAGTGGAGGAATGACCATGGCTACCAGGGAACAGGCGATCCGGCTCACGGACTACGCAACCGGCGGTGGTTGAGCCGCCAAGCTGCCTGCGGGGAGCCTTGGACAGGTTCTCCAGGAGCTGGATGGCCATCGGCACGAGAACCTGTTGGTCGGGTCCGGGAACTACGAAGACGCCGGCGTCTACAAGATGGACGCCGAGCGGGCCCTGGTCCAGACACTGGACTTCTTCCCGCCGATCGTTGACGACCCCAGGTGGTTTGGACGCATTGCGGCCGCCAACTCGCTGTCCGATGTGTACGCCATGGGCGGCCGGCCGCTAACCGCCTTGAACATCGTGGTGTGGCCCACGGAGCTGGACGTGAGTGTCCTTGGGGAGGTGGTGCGCGGCGGACTCGAGAAGGTCGAGGAGGCCGAGGCGGTTCTGGTCGGCGGCCATTCGGTTACGGGTCCTGTCGTCATGTACGGCATGTCGGTGACCGGTGAAGTCCACCCGGATCGCTTCTGGCGCAACTCCGGCGCTCAGGAAGGCGACGTTCTGCTCCTGACCAAGCCTCTCGGCATGAGCCCGGTGACGACGGGTATGAAGAAGCAGGTGGTCGCCAGCGACCTCGCCCAGCGCGCCGTAGAGCAGATGGCGACGCTCAACCGTGACGCGGCCGAAGCTGTCATGGACCTGCCGGTGCATGCCGCCACGGACGTCACGGGTTTCGGGATCCTTGGCCACGGCGCCGAGATGGCCGCGGGCGCGGGGCTGACGCTTCACCTCGACAGCAGCCAGATCCCGGTGTTCGAGGGAGCGCTGGAACTGTCTCGCCAGGGAATGGTCTCCGGCGGCTGCAAGCGGGGGCGGGCCAACCTCGAGGGACGCTACGCCCTCGCGCCGGGGGTGGATCCGGCACTCGCGGATATCTTCTTCGATGCCGAGACCTCCGGAGGCCTGCTGCTCGCGGTGCCCGAGGCCGCAGCCCAGGAGACTCAGCGGCGGCTCCAGGATTCGGGTGCCCCCGCAGCTGCCGTCGTCGGCCGGTTCTCGACCGGTGACGGCATGCTCGTGGTTGTGGACTAGCGCGGCAGCCCCAGCAGAGAACGGGCCCGGCGGTCCAGGTCCGGCAACACGGCACCGTTGTGCTTGCTGAGGGTGAGGTCGAACTTGACGAAGGTCTTGCCCTTCTTCTTGCGCACCGGGAGACCGGCCTTGAACTTGGGGTTCTTGGGGTCGAACTCCTCGGCCTGCTTCTCTTCGTCGTCCTCGTCTTCGTCCTCATTCCCGCCGAAAGCACCGCCACCGACAACCGCAAAACCGTTGTCGGCCTTGGAGTACGTGCGCACCTTCACCTGATGCACCAGGCTGGTGGCCGGGTCCAGGGACACTGCCACATCGACGATCATCTCGCCCTTGCCACCGCGTGCGGCGATAGGTCCCCCGGCGCCGCCTATCATCACGACCCGCATCACCCCGCCGGCGCCGCCACCTCCAGCGCCGGCCTCAGGAATCGCTCCTCCCCAGACCAGGTTGCGGGCCGTCTCGCCAGTGACACTGAACGTGTATGTCTCCACAGGCTTGTTGTTGGCGGTCCCCACTTCCTTGTGCATCACCTTCAGCGGTAGCTGTGACAAGGAGCTGAAGAACAACTGCGGATCGAACAGGAACGGCAGGGTGTTTCCGTTGGCCAACTTGCCCCGCCGCAACACCCAGTCCGTGTTGTTGTTCTTGGCGATCGTCCGGCGCCCGTGAACGACCACCTGATCCGCGTCGTCGTTGAGGTTGGCCACGAGGATGTCTCCGGACACCATGCCGTTGGCCTCAACCGATCGCGTCTGGGCCCGCCCGCCCGCCCGGCGCATGAATGGGTTGTCGGCGATGGTGGTTGTCGAGGTCTCGAAGGCCAGGCTGGGGAGCGTGGCCATGGTGCTCAGGGCCTTCTTGAGTTTGTCGGCCTTCAGAGCCTTGGTGGTGTCCTGGTTCTCGGCCTGGGCCCACAGGGCCGGGCACAGGAGACCGGCGAGCA
>QJVU01000746.1 GCA_003235605.1 Planctomycetota bacterium
ACCCACCTCACCCGCTCACCCCTTGCGGCGCGGCGGGAACAGAGTCCAACCCAAGGAAACGACCCATGTCACACAACAAAGGCCTGCGCCCGTCGCTCCCAAGAGCCATCTTCGCCACGGTCGCCTTGTTGTCGACCATGCCCCTGGCCGCCCAGGCTGCCTGGACCAGGCTCTCTCCGACGAACAGCCCGTCCGCGCGCGACACCCAGTCGATGTGCACCGACACCGTTCGCAAGGTCACGGTGCTGTTCGGCTACCGCTCCGCCAACGATACCTGGGAGTGGAACGGCAAGAACTGGAAGCAGATCCAGCTCACCTGCCAGCCCGTCGCCCGCTGGGGCCACAGCATGACCTACTCGATTCCCCGGGGGATCGTGATGTTCGGCGGCCAGACGCAGCTGGCCCCCAACAACGGGCTCACGAGCGACGTCTGGGGCTACGACGGCAGAAGTTGGTCGGAGGTCAAGGCGACAGGCGCCCCGTCGGCACGCCGTCTGCACGCCACGGCCATCGACCCGGGCAGCAACCGTGTCCTGTTGTTCGGCGGCAGTGTCGGGGGCGGAGAAACCCACACCCTCGACCTCAAGAACTTCGCCACGGCGATGTACGAGCCCTACGGGACCTCCTGCAAGGGCCCCAACGGCAACCCTGCCCTCGGCGCGCTGAACTGCAACCCGCCGTTCCTCAACGAGACGTTCACCGCCCAGGTCACGAACATCCCGAGCGGGGCGAAAACCTACCTGATCTTCGGGGTCAGCAACACGACCTGGGGCACGTACCGGCTGCCGATGGACTTGAGCGGGTTCGGCTTCACTGGCTGCTCCCTGCGGGCCAGCCTCGACCTCTTCGTGACGATGTCGACAAGCGGCACCACCGCCAGCCTTGCGGCCAAGGTCCCGAACGACAGCAACCTTGTCGGCACCACCTTCTTCAACCAGGCCTTCGTCTTCGACGCCACCGCGAACGCCAGCGGTGCTACGCTCACCAACGGCGCGGCCGGCAAGATAGGTCGCCGCTAGGGCCCTACTTCACCAATTCCAGCCACTCACGATTGCAGCCCGGGTTCGATGCCCAGGAGGTCGCGGTAGGAAACCCGGTTGGAATGCCGCGGCATCTGATCCCTGCCGGATGCCGGCTTTCTTGTCAGGACCCGGAAACCCCGGCGCTCCCTGCATGAGGCGACACCCGCCTCACCCGCTCCCCCCTTGCGGGGCGGCGGCAACAGAGTCCAACCCAAGGAAACGACCCATGTTACACAACAAAGGCCTGCGCCCGTCGCTGCCCTCGTCCATCCTCGCCGGAATCGTCTTGCTGTTTGCCATGCCGCTCTCTGCGCAGGCGGCGAGCTACACCTACATCAACCAGAAGGCGCCCTACAAGAACCCGAACCCGCCTCTGCTCACCGCTCTCAACCTGCCGAAGGTGGGCACGACGTTCAAGGTCCAGGTCCCCAATGGTGGAAACACCTGTACTGGCTGGTGTCTCACCGGGTGCAGCCAGGTGAACTACTACCTCGCCATCGGCGTGCGCAATCCCAACGTGCCCATTCCCGCCCTGGGTGGGTTCCTGTTCACCTCGGCCGAGGTGGTAATGCCGGTGCCATGGGGGCCCACTCCACAACAAGGAACCGTAACAATGTCTTTTCCGATTCCGAACTCACAGGAGTTGTTGGGCGTTCGCTTCTACCAGCAGGTCCTGCGTGAGGTTTGGAGCTTTTGGTGGTACGAGCCCCTCACTCTCTCCCGCGGCGGCCACGGCGTGATCGGGAAGTAAGCGCCTGCTCTATTGATAGCGCGCGAAGCGGACTTCGGCCTGCTTCGCGCTCAGCCATTGGGCGTCTCGACCGGCCATCAGGTCCTTGACCTTCGTTGCTGTCTGCCGCGCTGACTCTGAATCCCCGGCCCGGAACTGCGCCTCGGCCCACATCGCCAGGACGAAGGCACGGCCGTTCTTGCACAGTTCGTTTGCCTTCCGGGCGCACTCCACGGCTTGCTTGCGATCTTCCTCGGTCAACCCCTCGGTCGTCGCCAGGAACCGGGCTCGGCCATGCCAGGCCAGCGGGTCACCGCTTCGCCGGGTGGTCAGCTTCTCGAGCACCGCCCGCGCCCCTTCTACGTCCCCCGAGGCCACGAGGGCGGCACCGTAGTCACTCCAGAAGCCGTCGCCATCCACCAGGTCGGGACCGGCCGCCGCGGACTCGAAGTAGCCAAGGGCGGCTTCGGTGTCTCCGGGCTTCCACGCGCAAACAGCGCCATCGCCTGGACGCGGTCGGCGCGACGCATGGCGATCCTGGCAAACGACGCGCTGCGCTTGGCTTCCCCCGCCCCGATGGTCTGCTTCGAGTCCATTGCAGCCTTGCACTCCTGGTTCCAACGCTCTTCCGCCTTCGCCGCGAAAGCACGAGCCTCCTCCGCCCGACGGATGGCCGCATCATGGTCACCGCGCAGCAGAAGCACCTGCGCCTTCATCCACCCTGCATGGGAATCGTTGGGGTTGAGATCGACCGCCTCGTCGATTGCCCTTTCCGCGTCGTCCAGCCTCCCGAACTGCAGCCAGGTCACGGCAAGGAACCGACGTTCAAAGGACGATCTCCTCCGCCGCTCGATCCTCTTCTCGTGCCAGGCTCGAGTTCCTTCCAGGTTCCCCCGCAGTCGGTTC
>QJVU01000145.1 GCA_003235605.1 Planctomycetota bacterium
GCCGAGGATTTACGAAGTCCCAAGTGGAGCGGCGGTGCCCCCCCCGCTGTGGCGGGCCTCGCCCTTGAAGGCAGCGATCAGGTCTCGTGCGAACTGCTTGCATCCGGCATCCCGGCGCACCAGCCGCTGGTTCATCTCGACCTCCATTCCCAGATAGCAGGTGACCCCCCGCTCGGTCCGCATGCGCTTGCAGAAGCCGTCGTCCAGCCCCGAGTAGGGCTGGTTGCGCCGCACGCGGTAGCCGGCGGCGGCAAGCCGCCGTGCCAGCCGATCCGCCATGGACCGTTCCAGCCGCCGTGCAGGGTCGTAGAGCAGCCCGGCCTCGAAACAGCGCTCCCGACCAGCAAGCCGCTCCACGAAGGAGTGGATGCTGATGTGGAGCACCCTGCCGTGGGCGGCGATCGCCCGGTCCAGGTCCGCCTCCACAGCGTCCCGGTAGGGCTGCCAGAAACGGGCGATGCGCTCCCGCCTCGCCATCGGGTCCAGGTCGTGGTTGGCGGGTACCCGGCGCCCGCCGGTGGTGCGGGGCACGACCCGCGGGTGGAAGGTGCTGCGGTTCACATCCGCCACCAGACGAGACCAGCGCCCTAGATGCAGTGGCACCCCCAGGGCGCGCGCCAGGAGCCTTCCCACGACCGCTGCTCCGGGATCCCAGCCGTGGTGGGTCTCGAGCCAGGCCGCGGGCAGCCCCAGGTTCCGAAGGCGCTTCGGCACCCTGTTGCTCGCGTGCTCCACCGACACCACCGCCAAAGGCACGGAGTTCTTTCCGCCCATCGCGCTTCACGTTAGCCAGGCGTCTTTCGGCCGCGAAGGACGCAATAGCCAAATCCGGGAACCCCACGCGGACGTCCACGTTCTGCGCCCGCCCAATCGGAGAGGCATGGGGACAGCAAAGGTCCCAGTGAACCAAGACAGAGGAAAGAACATGGGAGCCAGAACGTCCGTGGCCGCAATGGCCTTCGTGATCGCGACCGGTTGTCACAACGCCGGCGACATCAAGACCGCCCAGCTCGAGAAGCGCATTCGCGGGCTCGAACAGCGACTACAAGGCCTCGAGGGCGAGGAGGAGGCCGCGAGGATAGCCCGTCTGGAGTCGGGAATTGAGAAGCTCCGGGGTGAGCTCGCCGCCCTCAAGGGAAGCGGCACGGTCGGTGGGGGCGGCGGCAACGGCACCAGCAGCGCCAACGCCAACGCCAACGCCAACGCCAACGGCAACGGCAACGGCAACGGCAACGGCAACGGCAACGGCAACGGGGTGGCCACAGTTCACGCATCCTGGCACAAGGTCGCCCTGCCGGAAGCGGTGAAAAAGGGTCTGGAATGGCTGGTCTCGGTCCAGGGAGCCGATGGCGGCTGGGGCCAGGATGGTGGCAGGGTCGAGAGCAACCGTCCAGGCGTCCACTTGGAACACCAGGGCAATGACGTGGCGAACACGGCGCTCACCGGCCTGGCGCTGCTGCGCGCCGGCAACACCCCCGAGGAGGGCCCGTACAGCGACCAGCTCCTCGCCGCGGTCGACTTCGTCCTGGGACAAATCGAGAGCGCACCAGAGAAGGGGCTGGCAATCACCGAGCGCCAGGGCACCCAGATCCAGCGCAAGCTGGGCCGCCACATCGACACCTTCATGGCGACCATGCTGCTCTCCGAAGTGGATGGCGTGATGCCGGAAGCCACCAGCGCCGCCCGGGTGCACAAGGCGCTCGCGAAGTGCATCGCCAAGATCGAAGCCAACCAAGGCCGCGACGGCAGCTGGAACACCAGCGGGGGCTGGGCCCCCATCATCGGCACCTCCATGGCCTCTCGTGGCTTGTTCCGCGCCCAGTCGAAGGGTTTCGACGTCGACGCCAGGGTCCTCGAGAGAGTCTCCGAATTCACCAAGGACAACTACGACCCCGGCAGCAAGGCGTTCAAGAGCAGCGGCAACGCCGGTGTGCAACTCTACCAGGTCGCCCAGGCCCTCGAAGAGGCCAGCCGGCCGGCTGCAGGCCCGGTTGCCGGCGACAAGCTCGCCGCCAGGCCGGACGCCGCCAGGCTGGAGATGGCGGACTCCGCAAAGCGCATGCTATCCTCAGGGACGTTCGTGGCCGGCTTCGGCTCGATGGGCGGCGAGGAGTTCATCTCCTACATGAACATCAGCGACAGCTTGTCGCGCCATCACGAGGCCAAGGATGGAGCCTGGAACAAGTGGAACGGCAAGATCAAGGAACGCCTCGAGAAGCTGCAGAACAAGGATGGCACATGGGCTGGACACCACTGCATCACTGGTCGGGTGGCCTGCACCAGCGCCGCGATCCTGACGCTGCTCACCGAGCGCACCCTGCCCCGGCAGTAGCCCTCCTGGCCTTCCTGCCGTTCCTGCCTTGCCTGGGCAGCTGCGGCTCCAAGCCCAGGGAGCTCACCCTGCGGGAACGCCATGTCCAGGCCATCGCCAGGGCCTGCCGCTACCTCTGGGAACACCAGGCCGCCGACGGTGGCTGGCACAGCGAGGAGTACGGCCTGCTGAGGTCAGGCCAGTCGCTGACGGCCCTGGTGTTGTCCACGCTGGCGCGCGTCCCGACCTCGATCGCCAAGGCGGACAGGCACCGAGCCCAGATCGCGGCGGCGTTTCTCGAGCGGCACATGCACCAGAGCGGGGCCTTGGGCCTCAGCGACCCTGTG
>QJVU01000180.1 GCA_003235605.1 Planctomycetota bacterium
CGTTCCTGCGCTTGGCCGCCATCGAACTGCTGTGTGACAGCATGGCAGACCAGGGAGCATTCCCGGTTCCTGTCGAGGAACTCGACCTGCTTCCGGAGTTTCGTCGGGCAAGACCAGTAATCATCGCCGTCCAGCAATGCGACGTATTCGCCTTTGCAGGATCGGTAGGTCCCAATGAAGTTCTCAGCCGCACCCACGTTCGAGCCGTGGTCACGGACGTGGATGACGTCGGGATGCTGCCTCTGGTAGGAAAGCACGATGTCCCGGGTACGATCCGTCGAGTAGTCCTCCCCGATCCACAACTCGATCTCGAAGTCGACGTCCTGCATGAGGACACCCTCGATCGCCTTTGCCACGTAGCGCTCGTGGTTGTACGTGATCATCGACACGCTGACCTTGGGCGCAGGTGTGCCTTCGTCTCGGTCCATATTGATTGTGTCCCCCGCTGCCTCCTTTGTAGGCCTGGCCGGTGTCACGATGCAGCGACCAGTCGACTGCAACAATACTATTGCACGTTCGAGGGCTCCGCGGCCACGCGCTGGTGCCAGCGCCGGCTTTGTTCCGTTCCTGGACGCGAGTGGCCGTGCCGAAAGCCCCGTGTCGTTCCTCCGACATCCCTGGACATGCCACAGCATTGGGCTTTCGGAGGAACGACTAACGCTCCAGCATGCCGAGGATCAGGTTCTCGTTGAGCCGCTGCATCGCCTTCTGGGCGTACCCCTTCTTGCCCAACGCCCAGCTCCACCGGTTGGTTCCCGCGCTGAAGACCCTGGCTCCCGCCGGCGACTCCCAGTACACGGCCTCTGCCAGCCCCTTGCGGCCCAGGATATCCACTGCATCTCCGGCGAACACCACGGTGATCCGATCCGCGGGCAGCCGCGCGATGTGCGAGCGCGTTTCGTGCCACAGGCGATCGGTGGCCTCCACGCGAAGCTCACCCGGGCATTCATACTCCGACTCCGGATCCCGGTTGTCCCACTCGTGCCCGATGACACCTTCCACCAGGTCGCCTTCCTTGTACCCGGTTCCCTCGAACAACGGCAACTTGGTGTTCACCACGCGGTACCCATAGGGCGGCGCCTCGTGGTACCGGAAGTGGAGGTTGCTCTGGTAGCCGACACCCATGAGCATGGTCTCAGGCCTGCGGGCACCTTCCCGGAAACGCGCCGTCACGTACAACTCCGGATCCCTCTCGACCTGCTGGCGGACAGGGTCCTCCAACGACTTGTAGCAGACGAGCTGCCTGCCCCGTCCTCCCTTGGGCGAGTTCACGTCAGCATACCGCACCTGCCAGTAGGCGGCGTTCGCCCCAAGGAACAACGTGTTGCCCCCCTGCCGGAAGATGCGGTCGTGGGCGAAGTCGAACTCCTCCTTCGACCAGTACTCATCGTGGCCGACGGACACCAGCAGCCTGCAATCCGACGTGAACGAGGGGTCCACCGTCACGTCGAAGTTGCTGGCGTAGGCCACGGAAAACCCCTCCTTCTGGGCCAGTTCCTCCAGCCACAGGACAAAGTGGTACTCCCAGTCCCAGAACTCCGAGCAGGTCGGCCGGTCGAAAGAGACCAGGTCGCCGCGGTTCACCGGGATATCGGTCTCGTAGACCGCCTCGCCCCGTCCCGCGTAGACGCTCGGAGTCTCCGCCTCGTAGAGGGAATGCCCTCCCCAGCGGTTGTAGGCCTGATACGTCGCCGTGGCCAGCTTCACCAGGACGTCGACGTCGCGCCTGGGACTCACGACGACCAGGAACGCGATGTCCCGGTCCCGTGTCCCGTCGGGGAACACGAAGTCCATGGAGTAGTACCCGGACTGCCAACCCGCGGTGTCCTCGATGGTCAGCGCCGTGGGCCACAGAGGGCCAAGGGCAGCCGCGGTGTTGTTGATGCCGTGCTCGCAGACTTGGATCGTATGGCTGCGGAAGACTTGCAGCCGGTCCGTCCCCCCGTGGAACCCCACCCTGAACGCTTCGATGCGACCGGTCACGGTGCCGAGCTCCGGCCCCGTGGACAACATCAGCCGAAGCCCCTCACCGGGCTTGATGCTGTGGCGGTCCACGTAGCCCCATACCCGCTGGTCCCCTTCCGACTGGGAGGTCTTGTACCAGTGGGACAGGCGACGCCGTTCCAGCACCCTGTGGATGACGGCGGGATACGCCCTCTCCATCACGGCCACCAGCAGCTCGGAAACCAGGTACGGCGTGAACCACCGGATCCATATGTAGACTCCCAAGAGCCCAGCTGCTACGAGGGCAACGTAGACCAGCATTGGCGGTGTTTCTTATCTTGACGCCGGTGATCGGTCCAACCTCGTGTCCGCGGGGTTTTGCTTTCGTGAACAGCAACCGCCGGTACAAGACCGCCCATGGACGAGTGGGCGATCCTGATCACCCTGGTGGCCTACCAGCTTACGCTCCTCGGTATCGGCCTGTTCGCCCAGCAGCGCACCAGGGACGCCGCTGACCTCTACCTGGGAGGCCGCCGCCTCGGCCCGCTCGTCGCCGCCATCAGCGCCGCGGCCAGCTCCTCTTCGGTATGGACGCTCCTGGGGGTGAGCGGCTGGGCGTTCGCGAAGGGGCTCTCGTCCATCTGGCTGTTCCCCGCCTGTGTGGGCGGCTTCGCCATCAATTGGTACATCGTTGCGCCGCGTCTGCGGCG
>QJVU01000537.1 GCA_003235605.1 Planctomycetota bacterium
AGCACGGGGAAGGCCACGGCTGCCTGGACGCTGCCCACCAAGAGCAACACGAAGCTGATCGGAACGACCCTGTGGCAGGCCTATGTCGTCTACGACAGAGCTGGCTTCCACTTAGCCAGTAATGGGGTGCGAATGACGCTGCTCAAGTAGCCGCAGAGCTGCCTCGAGCCCCGGAATCTCGGCGGCTGCTCGCGATCAGCGCCGTGCTTTGCGGTGCGGTCTTGCTCGCGCATGCTCGACGCGGATTCGTCGCATGGTCTCGGCGGCCGCACGGAGGAACCGCCACAAGTTGTCCGTGCCTGCCCTGGCTGCAACACGCAGCACGGCGCAGGCCGTCAGCTCGTCCCCTCGCCCCGCAGGAACAGCCCGAACATGTGTCCCGAGCCCACCACCGCCAGGGGCAGGGCGCGGATCGTCCGGAAGCCCGAGGCCTTCGCGATCTCCCTCACCTCGCGGTTGTGCATGGTGTTCTTGGGCCGCTTGCGGTTGAACACGGACCGGGCGCGCCGCAACAGGTTCTTCAGCGACGTGGCCGAGAACCAGGTGCAGATGACTCCCTTGCGGGCCACCCGGAACAGTTCCTCCAGGTGGCGGCGCCGACCCTCGGGCGTGTCGATGTGGTGGGACAGGCGCACCGACACCACCAGGTCCACGCACCTCTCCCCAAGGGGGATCTCCAGGGCCGAGCAGCGCAGGTAGCGGTCGTTGGCGTGCTGTGGATGGTGTTCCCGGTTCAGCGCCAGCATCGACCCCGAGAAGTCGGCCTCGATGATGCGAGACGCGTGCTCGGCCAACAGGGCATGCAACCGCCCCGCTCCGCAAGGCAGGTCCAGGACGCTTTCGCAGCGACCCACCTCTGGCAGGAGCTTGGCGAAGATCCGCCGCTCCAGGCGGTCGGAGACCTTCCGGTGCAGCTTGTTCTGGTAGTCGGCGTGGTACGCCTCCGCGCCTCTCGTGGAGTCGTAGTTCTCGAGCTTGCTGCGTTGGATGTGGGTCTCGAGGTCGTGGGTCATCTCACTCTGGCGGTGCGCACCAGACCCAACCGGGTGAGTCCGGTCAAGAGCCGTCGCCGGAAGGTGTTGCCGAACCTGCGGCGGCGGCAGAGGCGGCGCCAGATTCGACGGGCGGCGGCGCGGTCGCCGACACAGTAGCGGATCAACATGGCCAGACGGTCGGGGCGCGTGAACTGCACCCGCCGCTGGGGGGCGAAGCACAGGTCGTAGAGGTCCAGCTCCGCCGCGCGGGTTTGCAGCATGCTCTTGCCGAAACGAAGCGACTTGGGCATGTCGCTCACCAGGAGATTGAGGTCTTCCGGGGGACCCTTCACCAGGACGTTGCGGGGGGTGAAGGTCAGCCACAACACACCGGCGCCGTGCAGATCCCGCACCAGCCCGGCCATGGTGACGCCGAGCCGCCGCCGCAGCCGGGGCCAGCCCCCGGGGTGGGTCGTGGCAGGAGGCTCGCGCAGGTAGTCCCGGAGGGGGGTGGTCTGGTCCTCGAAGACGGTGGTGATCCAGCAGGTGAGGACGCCGCCGAGAAGCCGCTTGCCGCCGAACCGGACCGCCCGGAGGCACGGGACGCCCGCGGCCTCCGCTGCCCTCAGGCCCAGGGCCTCCCGCTCCGCCCTGGAGACCTGCAGGATCGTCCGCCAGCGCCGATGGAGTGGATAGATGTAGGTCTTCCGGACGAGCAACTGGCCTTCCTCGGAGACCTTGGCGACCCGCGTCCCGGGCTCGCTCTTGAGGACCTGGATCTCACCGTCGTCCATTGCAGCGGGCCTGCTCGGGCGCGAGGACAGACTTGGCCTGCCGTCTGCAAACGCACGGAACGCCACCCACCCGATGCGGAGGCATCTCGGTTGCCCTGAAGCAGGGCGGCGAAGCTAGCCATGTTGCATGGGCATGGCAAGACAGCGTGGAGCCCACCGCGAACACGCTGCAGGTCACCCGGCGCTCCCGTCCCGGAACCGGGACCAGGCTCTGGACCCGCTTGCGGACGATCCGCCAGCCGTGCTCTTCTGCCTCCGGCAGCCTCCCCAGAGCCGAACGCCGGAGAGCCGGGAGTTGCGTAGCAGCTGCTCGACGAGCTGGTGTGCCATTACGTGTGAATGCGGGTATCGGACCCGGTCTCGTCGTTGAAGCCCGGAACGACGGTGCCTAGCGCACGACCGTTCGTGAGCTCCCCTCCGGAAGCACCTGCAGGGACTCCAGGAAGTCCAGGAGCGCTGGGCAAGGGGGGCCACCCGGAACGCGGCGCGGGAGGCGGCCGCCTCGCCGGCACAAGGATTCCACGAGATCTGCGAGCTCTACCAGGAGCACCTCAAGGACAAGCACGACGCAGCGTGGCACCGCAACACCATCCGCATCGAGCTGGCCCTTGAGCTGGTGCTCGCCATGCACGTCCCGGAGCCCGCGGCGGAGGCACGCGGCTCTGACCCGTATCCGGCGAGCTCGTTGCGTGGAGGCCGCCAAGGCTGTTGGTGGGCACTCGACGGTGGTGATGACCGAGGGCTACAGCGCAAGCGCCGAACGGGAGCTGGACCGGCGCGTCGCGGCTGAGCTTGGCTAGTCAGGGAAGCAGTCTGATAGTAGTAAGGGGTTGGTCTGATGAACCCACGTTTCAAAGCCCTCGTTGCCAGGGCGAATGCAGTCCC
>QJVU01000372.1 GCA_003235605.1 Planctomycetota bacterium
CACTGGGCATTCGGATCTCGGCGATGCCACCCTTCGCGGAGTAGGTGTCGCCCTCCGGGCAGTACCAGCAGTTGTAGTCGGAGTCGAGGTTGCCCAGGTCCTTCTGGAACATCCCGATGCCCCAGTCGGTCTCCGACATGATGATGTTGTTCTTGATCGTGGCGGTGCCGGTGTCCTCCACCCCCTGGCCACGATCGTCCTGCAGCTCGAGGAAGATGCAGTAGGACGAGGAGCCCAGCCCCAGGTCCGAGAGGCGCTTGCGCGCGCTGCCGTCGTTGTAGAAGGTGTTGTGGAGGATGTTCGCTTCGCGCGTCTTCGTGAAGACGACGCCGTAGCCGCAGTTGATCAGGACCGAGTTGTCCAGCACGCACTCGTCAGCCTGGTAGAACCAGACGCCGGTGTTGTGGCACTGCAGGAACATCGTGCGGCTGACGTGGCCGTCGTGGGAGTTCACGCCGAAGACGACGCCCTTGATGAGCTCGCGGAAGAAGAGCCCGTCGATCGTGACGTAGGGCACGTTGTTGCCGATGAGGGCCCCCACCCCGCTCTTGTCGGGGTCGATCCTGCCGGAGATCACGGGACGCGTGCCGAAGGCGGCGCGGATCTTCAGCCGGTAGTCCTCGGTGGGGCGGAGTGCGTCCGACTCGATCCGGAAGGGCGCGAACTGCCCGCTGTGGATCACGATCTCCTGGGTGGCCGTGAAGGCCTCCGGGCCCTGGTCCATGATCAGGGCGTCGACGGCCTCCTGGACCGTGGCGTAGGGCTGGTTCGGCCCCACGTCGTACTTCCCGCGACCGCCGGTGAAGGACGTTCCGATGAGGCCGGCAGGCTGGAGTGCACGGGCCATCAGCTGGTCTCCACCGTGTTGATGCCGAGGTCGTCGAAGGATGCGCCCTCACCAGGCTGCACCACCTGCCGCACAGTGTAGAACTCCTCTGCCTTGCTCACGACCGAGAATGCGTGGGAGTCGACGAGAACGTACAGGGCGTACCCCCAGCCGTAGCCGCTGCGGAACCAGTCCCAGGGCACGCCGCGCCAGTACAGGGCGGAGCGATCGCGGGGATCCATGAAGTCGCGGATGTTCGCGACCGCAGCCTCCAGCCGGTAGGGGCTGTCGCCACGAGTCGTGTACCAGGCGCCCTTCGGGGCGTCGTAGTGGTGGGGGATCCGACCCAGCCCGCTGGTGCGGATGATCGGGTCGCTCCACACGCCCTGGCCGGCCACCAGGTAGCCCCAGGTCGTCTTCAGCTTGTTCTTGAGCTGGAAGGCCCACCCGTCGTAGGCCGTGCCCCAGAGGTTGCCACGCGCGTTCCAGAAGGTGCCGATGAAGTCCGGGTCCACGAAGGAGCGCAGCTCCGCCTGGGCCCAGCGCACCGGCAGCGTCTCCAGGCGCTCCAGGGCTGCGTCCCGGTAGGTGCTGAGGCCCACCACGGTGGGCGGCAGCAGCTGGAGCCCCTCGGCCCGCAGGGCAGCCACATCACTGTCGACGGTGACCTCGAGGAGCTGCTTGCCGTTATAGGTCAGCGCCTCGATGGCCGTGGCGAGTTCCTGCACGGTCTTGCCGGCGATCGGGACCGCGTCGTAGTAGCGGTAGCGCAGGTAGACCGGCTTGCCGGCGTAGCGCGGGTCGAGGAACTGGATGTAGACCCCGTTGCGATCGCGCTTCACCTTGTAGTGCTTGTCCGGCACCTTCTTGCCGAACCTGGTCTGGATCGTCAGCTCGTCTTCCAGGATCCGGTCGGGCCGCACCTGCCAGGTCCGGCCCTCCACGATCTGGTACTCGTCCTCGGTGTAGATGGAGTCGCGCATCAGGCAGAACTGCTTGGCATTCAGCCAGATCGTGATGTCTTCCCAGCGGCGTCCCGTCTCGCTGTTCACGGCCGGCTTGATGAGCAGGGCCCGATCGTAGTAGGGCAGGTCCAGCTCGCGGGTGATGGCATTCATCAGGCCGGAGTAGCGGGGCGAGGCGCGGTGGACGTAGACGTCCTTCAGGCGCTGCTTGTAGGGCTTGTTGCGCTCGCGGGGCAGCCGCTCGAGACCCAGCAGGTAGCCGAAGTCATCGAAGCGGTTCCAGTACTCCTCTTCGCGGATCGTCTTGGCCTGGGCCTCGATCTCCACCTGCCGGTACTCAGTGCCGTTGCCCTGGGCATCGTAGGCACGCACGAAGAAGACGTTGCGGCCGCCGGCCAGGGGAACCTCGGCCTCCCAGGTCTCCGGCGTGGGGAAGGTGCCCCAGATCGTCTTGCCGTTGATCTCGATCGAGGTCACCCGGCTGGACCGGATGCCGCTGAGCAGGACGGTCATGCCGTCTGCGTGCTCGGGAAGTTCGTCGATCGTCCAGGCCAAGTTCGGAAGCCAGACCTGCCCGCGGAAGTACTGGATCTCGCTCGAGTGGCCCTCGTGGCCCGTCTCCGCCACGGCGATCACTCGCCACAGGTAGTCCTCGAAGCCCGGAGCGAGGATGGTCTTCATCGTCGCGGCGTCGATGGTGTAGGTCACCGTCTCGTCGGGGCCCACGACGAGCTCGACGCCTTCCTTCAGGTCCTGGAAGACGTGGAGCCTGGCATTGCCGATGGTCGGGTCCAGGTAGGGCTCGAACATCGCCTCCTTGTTGGTCCAGCCGAGATCGGGGGTGATCTCGAGCC
>QJVU01000279.1 GCA_003235605.1 Planctomycetota bacterium
CAGCAGCGGAGTGATTGCCAGCTCTTCGTCAATTCCTCGCCGCGGGGCGACCTCGTTGAGCCTCTCCCACAGTGCCTCGGTGATGAACGGCACGAACGGATGGAACAGCCGCAGGACCTGGTCCAGGGTCTCGGCAAGCACCTGTCGTGCCACCGGCGCGCGGTCCTCCCTGAGTCGTGGCTTGATCAACTCCAGGTACCAGTCGCACAGCTCCGACCAGAAGAAGGCCCTGGCCGTGCCGATGGCGGCGGAAGGGTTGTAGGCCTCCAGGTGCTCCTGAACCCGGGCGATGGCCCGGGACAAGCGCGAGAGGATCCAGCGATCCTCCAACGCGAGCTCGCCCGCGGCGAGCTTGCGGTATTCGACCTCCTCCCCAAGGTTCATCAGCGCAAACCGCGCAGCGTTCCAGAGCTTGTTGCAGAAGTTCCGCCCATCCTCGAAGCGCTTGCTGGTGAGCTTCGCCGAAGGCACGTCCTTCATCGTGCCCAGCACGTCGAACTCCTTGCCGGTCTTGGGACAGAGATACGTGAAGATCGTGCTCCCGTGCTTCGCCGTGGCCAGCTCCACGACCTCCCCGGTGAACGGCGAGATCGCCTGCACCGGCAGGCGCACGTCCTGGGTTCCGGTCTGGAGATCGCAGATCACGTAGCGCATGGCATCCGCCCCATACGCGTCGATGATGTCCACGGGATCGATGCCATTCCCCGCGGACTTGTTCATCTTCTGCCCTTTGCCGTCCTGGATGTTGGCGTGGATGAACGAGTCGGTGAACGGCAAGTCTCCCAGGTTGTGGAGGCCCATCACCACCATTCGCGCCACCCACAGGGTGATGATGTCCCGGGCGGTGACCAGGCAGGAGCCCGGGTAGTAGTAGTCGAGGCAGCCCTCGAGGGAGGACTGTCCCGGGTCCAACTCGGCGGTGTCAGGATCTGGCCAGCCAAGGGTGCTGTGGGGCCAGAGCGCGCTGCTGAACCAGGTGTCCAGGACGTCGGGGTCCATCTTGAGGCCACCCCTCTTGAGGACCGACTCCATGTTCTCGTCCTTCTGGGGGTCCAGGAAGCAGACCTCCACGTCCACTTCGTCGATGTCGTCGTCGTCCTTCAGCGCGGGGAGCCCATCCTTGGCGATGAACCGCCTGCCGTCAGGAAAGATCACCCAGCCGCTGACATCGTCCAGGTCATGAAAGCCGGTGAGCATCTCCTCGAGATCCAGGAGCTCGTTCCGCGCCAGTGTGCCGGTCCAGACGGGAATCCGGTGGCCCCACCAAAGCTGGCGGCTTATGCACCAGTCCCGCTTCTCCTCGAGCCACCCCCGGTAGAAGCTGGTATAGCGCTCGCGGTCGGGATGAAACGTGAGGTTGCGGCCGGTCTTGGACTTCCACTCGGGGTTCACCGCATCGATCGCCGCCTGGGCCAGGCCCGGCGTAGTGAACTCGTTGTCCGTGCCCCGGCCCATGACCACGCCGCCCTCGACATCTCCCATGCGCACGAACCACTGCTTCGAAAGGAACGGTTCGATGATCGTCTTGGACCGGTCGGAGTGGTCGATCTCGATCTCCCGATCCTCGATCTTCTCGATCAAGTTGAGCTTTTCGAGCTCCTCGAGGACGGCCTTTCGGGCGTCGAACCGGTCCATGCCGCTGAACCGGCCTGCATTCCGGTTCAACGTGCCGTCCACGTTGAGGATGTTGAGGATGTCGATCTGGTCCTTGTGCCGCTGCCACACCTCGTAGTCGTTCTGGTCGTGGGCAGGAGTGGCCTTCACGCAGCCGGTGCCCAGCTCGGGCTTCGCCCACTCGTCGCAGATGATCGGGATCGGGCGGTTCATCAAGGGCAGCATGACCTTGCGACCGTCCTTGGCCATCCTCGCGACGGTCAGGAGGTGCGGCAGGTGGGTCTTCTTGCGCTCTTCGAGAGCCGTTCTTTCCTCGAGGTCGCGCGCCTCACGGATCAACTCGTTGAGCCTGCCTTCCGGATCCTCGTGACACACGACGCCGGTGTCCCCCAGCATGGTCTCCGGCCGCGTTGTGGCGACGGTCACGAACGCCGGCTCTCCCTGCCGGGGATCGATGACCGGGTACTTGATGTACCAGAAGTGACCCTGGACCGTCTTCTTGTAGAGCTCGTCATCGGAGACCGCCGTGCCCAGGTGGCAGTCCCAGTTCACGAGGCGGTTTCCCCGGTAGATCAGTCCCTCCTTGAACATCCGGAAGAACGTGCGCCGGACGGCCCGCGTGCAAACCTTGTCCATGGTGAAGCGCTGGCGGTCCCAGTCGCAGGAACAGCCCATGGCCTGTTGCTGCTGAACGATGCGCGCCTGGTACTCGTCCTTCCACTGCCAGATTCTCTTCACCAACGCCTCCCGCCCGATGTCGCGGCGGGTCTTGCCCTCGAGCTCGAACAACCGCTTCTCCACCACAGCCTGGGTGGCGATGCCGGCATGGTCGGTACCCGCCATCCAGAGGGTGTTGTCCCCCATCATGCGGTGCCAGCGGATCAGAAGATCCTGCATGACGTTGTCCATGGCGTGCCCCATGTGCAGCGCGCCGGTGACGTTGGGCAACGGCATCATGATGACGTAGCGCTTCTCCCGCTCGTCCGGTGTGGCAGCGAAGGCCTTGCTCTCGAGCCAGCGATCGGT
>QJVU01000249.1 GCA_003235605.1 Planctomycetota bacterium
GAACAGGGGATCGGGAATGCCGAACACCGCGACCTGCGCCACCTTGGGATGTGCATGGTAGGCTGCCTCCACCTCGGCGGGATATATGTTCTCACCGCCCCGAATGATCATGTCCTTCAGGCGACCTGTGACCTGGAGATAGCCGTCGCCGTCCAGTCTTCCCAGGTCTCCGGTATGGAGCCAGCGCTCCGTGTCGATGGTCTTGCGGGTGGCCTCCTCGTCCTCGAAGTAGCCGCGCATCACTGGGTGCCCGCGCACGCAGATCTCGCCCTGCTCGCCGAGTGGCAGCACCGATCCAGTCTGGGGGTCCACGACCTGCACCTCGGTGTGGGGAATGTTGGTGCCCACGGTGTGGAGCCTGTGCTCCAGGGTGTCGTCCACCTTGGTGAAGTGCGTGGCGGGAGACGCCTCGGTCTGGCCGTAGGCCACCAGGAGCTCCGGGCAGTGCATGTCCTCCATGACGCGGCGCAGGAGCTCTGGTGGACACGGCGCCCCCGCCATGATGCCGGTGCGGAGACTGCTCAGATCGTGGTCCTTGAAACCCGGCTGCTCCAGGATCTCTGCGAACATGGTCGGTACCCCGTGCAGGGCAGTGCAGCGTTCCCGCGACAGCGCCGCGAGGGTTGCAGCCGGATCGAAATGCTCGGCGGGCAGCACGAGGGTGGCACCGTGGGTGAAGGCGCCCAGGTTCGCCACCACCATGCCAAAGCAGTGGTAGAACGGTACCGCAACGCACAGCCGATCGGCTGGGGTGAAGCGCACGGCCTCCCCACAGAAGAAGCCGTTGTTGACCAGATTGTGGTGGCTGAGGACGACGGCCTTGGGAAAGCCGGTGGTGCCGGAGGTGAACTGGATGTTGATGGAATCCTGGGGGTCCAGGGATCGTTGCCGCCCGGCGAGCTGTTCTGGGGTCACGTCCACTCCGGCGGCCAGAACCTCGGGCCAGGTGAGGCAGCCCGGGAGCAGACGTCGGGTGGCCGCGGCTTCCGCAGGGTCGTAGAGCACCACACGGCGCAGGTCGGGCAGGCCCTGCACGCGCAACATGTGGGGTTCACAGCTGGTGATCCCGGGGCACGCTTCGCCCAGCATCTCCACATAGTTGGAGCTGCGGAACGACGGGATCAGGAACAGCACCTGGACGCGTGCCGTCTCCAGGGCCTTGCGCAGCTCCGAGACTCGATAGCCGGGGTTGATGTTCACCAACACCGCGCCAATGCGCGCCGTGGCCAGCTGCAGCATCACCCACTCGATGTTGTTGGTGGACCAGATTCCCACCCGCTCACCGCGGTCGATGCCAACGCCCATGAGGCCGCGGCTCAGCGTCGCAACCTGATCATCCAGCTGGCGGTAGGTCAGACGTCTGTGCTGTGGCAGGGATACCAGGGCCTCGCTGCCGGCATGGCGCCGCATTACGCCGGCGAGGTAGCCGTGGATCGTGTTGTCGATCAACGGCATCTCGCCGCCACGGCAAGAATAGGAGGGCCGGCTCTTGCCGCTGTCGGTTTCGTTGTCGCTGTCCTTGCGCATGGTCTGGGGAGGGAGTGGCCTTAGAATCCTACCAATGGCAAGGACCCATCCTATCCGCATCGCGCCGTCGCTCCTGTCCTGTGATTTTGCTCGCATCGGCGAGCAGATCCGCATGGTCGAGGAGGGGGGGGCGGACTGGCTGCACGTCGATGTCATGGATGGCCATTTCGTGCCGAACCTCACCATTGGTCCCCCCGTGGTAAGGAAGATGAAGGAGGTGGCGACCAAGCCACTGGACGTGCACCTGATGATCGAGGACCCGTGGAAATACGCGGACCCCTTTCTGGATGCCGGTGCCGACGTATTCACCTTCCACCTCGAGGTCTGTGACCGTGGCGACGCCATGGCGCTGATAGACAAGGTCAGGAGCCGTGGCGTGCGGGTTGCGATGGCCCTCAACCCCGACGCCGATGTGCGCCGGGTGGCCCCCTACCTGAGCTCGCTGGACATGGTGTTGGTGATGAGCGTGTTCCCCGGGTTCGGGGGTCAGCAGTTCATGCCGGAGGTACTGGACAGCGTGCGGACGCTGCGGGGTGAGCTGGGCTTCGAGGGTGAGATCGAGATGGATGGGGGCATCGCGCCGGACACCATCGAGGCCTGCGCGGCCGCCGGCACCAATGTGTTCGTTGCCGGCACTGCGGTGTTCGGTGCCGAGGATGTCCCCGCCCGCATTGCAGAATTGCGGTCCAAGGCTGCTGCCGCATACCCGACCTGAAATTTCCCTGGAATGTCCGCACGTTGGGGACTGGGGCTTTGAACACCGCTATCCTTGTCCGTCATGGCCTGGACCAGATTCGGCAAGAAGAGGGACATGCCCGGAGGACTCTGGATCAAGTGCGAGTCCTGCGGATCGATGCTGTTCCTGAAGGAGTTCGAGGCCAAGCACCGGGTCTGCAGCAACTGCGGCTACCACTTCACGATGGCGGCCCGCGAACGCATTGCCTTGACCGTGGACGAGGGTTCCTTCGAAGAGCTGTATACCAAGCTGGAGGCAGAAGACCGCCTGAAGTTCGTCGATAGCATCCCGTACAAGAAGAAGCTCAAGAACAGCCAGAAGAAGGCCGGCGAGAAGGACGCCATGATCGTCGGCACCTGTGCCATCAAGGGTAT
>QJVU01000509.1 GCA_003235605.1 Planctomycetota bacterium
ACAGATCTGAGCTTCGAGGACTTCAAGCCGGAGTCGGAGATGGCCGACCTGGCGTTCGACACCACCTACACGGTCACCAAGCGGTTCCAGCCAAGCTACGACTTCTTCGTTGCCAAGAAGGATGACGACTACTGGGTCAAGTGCAGGGCGGTCTATCGGGGGCCGGACATCAAGAAGGTAGCCACGATCAAGGGTGACGAGAAGAAAGAGGACACCGAGCGCAAGGACAAGTTGATCGAAGGCGCGAAGGAGGTGGACCGCTTCAACGGCCGTCACCAGAGCTGGGTCTACAAGGTCTCGTCATGGACCGCCCAGAACATGACCAAGAAGTTCGATGACCTGGTGGAGGAGGTCATCACCGCCTCTCACATCCTCATCGGTTATGAGGGAGCCGAGAGGAGCGAGGTCAAGGGGCGCACGAAGGAGGAGGCCAAGAAGTTGGCGGAGGAGCTCCTCGTCAAGGTCAGGTCCGAACCCGACAAGTTCGGCGAGTTCGCCACGAAGCACTCCGACGGGCCCTCGAAGGACAAGGCGGGGGATCTCGGCGAGTTCAACCGCGACAAGATGGAGAAGCCCTTCACCGAAGCTGCGTTCAAGCTGAAGGTCGGGGAGATCTCCGACGTGGTGGAGACCAAGTTCGGCTTCCATATAATCAAGCGGACGAAATAGACAAGATGCCCCGCGGGACGTCTTCCGTACGGGGAAGATGTCCTGTCATGGTTTCCACAGAGCAGATCCTGGATTGGCTTGTTGACGCAAACCAGCGCACACATGCCGTGTATCTGGATCTCTCCGAAGAGCAGCAGATCGGTCCGCAGATTCAGATCGTCAATCCGCCGCGGTGGGAGGTCGGTCACGTGGCGTGGTTCACCGAGAACTGGGTGCTCCGCCATGCCCTGGGCAGGGAGCCCATCCTGGCAAACTGCGATGCGTGGTACGACTCGATCGCTATCGCCCATCACCGTCGCTGGGTCCTGGACCTCCCGACCTGGGATGAGGCGCACCGCTACCTCGACGAGGTCGACAAGATCGTAGCAGAAGAGCTGGTGGCTCACCCCGACAACAAGAAGCTGCGCTACTTCGCGCGCTACGCAATCTACCACCACGACATGCACAACGAGGCTTTTGCCTACACGCGGCAGACATTGGGCTACCCACCTCCGCCCTGCCTGCCGTCTGCCGAACATTCTCCTGTGCTGCAGATCGGCGACAAGCCGCCAGGGGATCGGAACTTCCCCGCCGGGACCATCATGGTGGGCGCCAGCAGGGATGACGACTTCGTGTTCGACAACGAGAAGTGGGAGCATCGGATTGCCTACGACGAGTTCGCCATGTCCTGTTCCACCGTGACCCAGCAGGACTTCCTGGAGTTCGTGGAGGACGGCGGCTACGAGAAACAGTCCTGCTGGGATGTGGAGGGTCGGAACTGGCTGGAACAGTCTGGCGCCAAGCACCCGGTCTATTGGCGCCGCGGCGCCGACGGCAGCTGGCAGAGGCGTTGGTTTGATCGCTTGCTACCCCTCGATCCGGTTCTTCCGGTCGTCCACGTGAGCTGGCACGAGGCCAACGCCTTCTGCCGCTGGGCGGGAAGGCGCCTGCCGACCGAGGTGGAATGGGAGGTGGCAGCAGCCGCGGTTGGACCGGACTGCGATGCCGGCAAGCGCCGTTATCCCTGGGGGAATGCGCCTTGTGGACCGCAGCATGCCAACCTGGACTGGCAGAACGCGGGTTGTGTCCCGGTCACCGCCTACCCGCAGGGTACATGTCCCGCAGGGGTGCAACAGCTGCTCGGCAACGTCTGGGAATGGACCAGCAGCGCGTTCCTGCCGTACCCGGGGTTTGTGCCGGATCCCTACAAGGACTACTCCGAGCCCTGGTTCGGGACACACAAGGTTCTCCGCGGAGGTGCTTGGTGCACCATGTCCAGGATGATGCGCAACACCCTGCGCAACTTCTATGAACCGCACCGCCGCGATGTGTGGGCGGGGTTTCGCACGTGCAAGGCGTCCGCATGAAGATCATGATCGTCACGCCGGTTTCCCCGGAGTCGACGCGTGGCAACAGTGTCACGGCCCGGCGCTGGCGTGACATGCTCGTGGATCTGGGCCACGACGTTGAACTCGATAGTGCACTGACGGACGAGACCTGTGACCTGCTCATCGCGCTGCACGCCGAACGCAGCCATGACGCCATTGCCAGATTCCACGATGCCGTCCCGGAGAAACCGGTTGTCGTGGCAATGACCGGCACGGATCTCTATTTGGATCTTCCGGCGGGCTCATCGCGGGCACTGGAGTCCATCGAGGTCGCCGAGCGAGTCATCGTTCTACATCCGTGCGCATTCGAAGCGCTACCGGAGACAGCCCGTGGCAAGGCCCGCCTCGTGATCCAGTCTGCCACACCGACCTCCCGAACACCCACGACGCATGGGCCGAGGTTCGCCATCTGTGTGTTGGCCCACGTGCGCAGAATCAAGGATCCGCTTCTCGCGGCCCGTGCCGCACGCCGGTTGCCCCGGGACTCGAGGATCCACGTGACGCTTGCCGGCAGTGTGTTGGAGGAAGACATGAAGAGCGAGATCGAGAGCGAAGTCGCAGAGAACTCCCGTTTCACCTGGCTGGGCGAGCTGTCCAACGACCAGGCTCGCGACCTCGTGGCTTCGTCGGACATGCTGGTAATGAGCTCCGAGCTGGAGGGCGGCGCCAACGTGATCAGTGAGGCGCTGGCCTGCAACGTCGCTGTCCTGGCATCACGAATCCCCGCGGCGATCGGCATGCTGGGCGCCGACTATCCGGGTCTTTTCGAGGTGGGGGACGAAGGGTCGCTTGCAGGCCTTCTGCAGCGCGCAGAGAGCGACAGAGCGTTCATGGACGCACTGCAGGAGCACTGCCAGGCCGTGGCTTCGCTGGTGGATCCCCGGCGCGAGCGATCGGCCCTGGCCGGCCTACTCACGGAGCTGCGGCAGCCCTAGCCCGATGCGGGTGATCAGCTACAACCTGCACAAGGGCGTACGTCGAGGACAGCGCGATATCCTTGCCGACGCGATCGAGGCTATCGCACAGCGCAAGCCCGACATCCTCTTGTTGCAGGAGGTCTTTCACGGCGCCGAGGATGTCGTCAAGCAATGCCACTTCGTGACCGAGATCATCGGCCACGAGTTCATCTTCGGGCCCAATGTCTTCCACAGCCGCGGGTGTCACGGCAACGCGACGTTCTCGAATCTCCCGATCGCCCGCGGCCTGAACATCAACATAAGCGAGTCGTTCTTGGAGAGGCGTGGCATCCTGCATGCCCGGTTGGATGCCGGCGATCGGACCATCGTGGTGTTGAACACGCACTTCAGCCTGACGGGAAGACAGCGCAGGCGACAGTGGCACAAGCTACAGCGCGTGCTCCCAAACGATCGGTCCCACGCCATCCTCGTATGTGGCGACTTCAACGACTGGTCGGGCGCGCTCGACAGGCGGGCCCGAGCCCACGGCAAGCTACACAATGCGCTCTGGGCACTGCCCAAACGACTGCGGCGCAGCTTTCCCTCGTGGCGCCCCGTTGTGGCCATCGACAGGATCTACTACCGGGGGTTCAGGACCAGACATGTCCACGTGCTGGACGGCGACCCCTGGAGGCGGCTCTCGGATCACCTGCCCGTGGAAGCGGACCTGGAGCTCGAGCCCTCCCCTCACATCGGGGAGTAGTGGAAGTCCTCTGGTTTGACAGCCAGCAGGCAGCACGGGATGTCAGGCAGCAGCCGCTCAGCGGTGTCACCTACCAGGTAGCGCTGCATCCCGGAGCGACCCACGATCCCCATCACGAGAAGGCTGGCGTTGTAGCCAGTGACCGAGCTCCAGATGACGTTCTCCGGGTTGCCGGTCTCGACGTGCACGTGCGGTGTGGACTGCAGGCACATGTCTTCCATGACCTTGGAGAGCTGCTCACCGAGAGCGCGCCGCGCGTTGACTTTCTTTTCCTGATGCTCCCGCAGGACGAGGTCTTTGGCATAGCCCGCCCTGTACCACCGGCCTTCATACCAGTTCGGTACCGCGTGCACGATGTGAACTTCGCTCTTGTTCCAGCAGGCCCACGACAGCCCGTGCCTGAGAACCGGTTCACTGATCGGCGTAAGGTCGCTGGCTATCACGATGGTCTCGTATTGAGGTCGGGGTTGATGCTGCACGACCCAGACGGTGCAGGGCGCAAAATGGGCAACGCGCTTGGATGTGCTCCCCATCACCGTACGCGAGAAGCTGGAGCGTTTCCGAGTGCCTACGATCAGGAGATCGTGGTTGTCGGTATGTACCTTGTTGCACAACTCCTTCCAGGGTGGACCGAAGAGGAACTCCCAGCCAGCGTCGAGGTTGTTGGCGAGCGCGCTGTTCACGAGCTTGTCCATCTCACGGCGAATCGCCGGGAGCACCGTGTCTTCGTCACTCTCCGCTGCTTCGCGTTCGGCAGCGGTTTCGGGGTGGGCCTCGAATGACGTCACGAAGGTGATGCGCGAGCCTTCGACCTGGGCCAGATGTACGGCTCTGTCGACGGCCTCCTTGGAGTCGGGGGTCAGCGCTTCACCCGGAGAAGCCCAGCCTTCCCGAAACTGCACCCCCACCAAGATGTTGTTGTACTTGAGCATCGAGCCTCCTTTGACACTAGAGCGACGACCTCGTCAACGACCTACGGCAGAGTGCGTATCCTACATCATGGCGATCCGCTCATCCGAGCCGAAACTCCTCCCGGTAGACCGGCACGTCTACCCGCCGAAAGCCGACGTCGATCAAGTGCTCCCGGAACGTGATCGCAGGATCTTCTTCTCCGTGTACGACGAACACTCGTCTCGTATGAGCGGCCAAATGTCGGAGGTTCTGGATCAGCTCTTTCCAGTCCGCATGGGCAGAGAGACCGTTCATCTTCCGGACCTTGCAGCGGACGCGATAGCGTTCGCCGAAAACCGATACGTGCTCGTGTCCTTCGACAAGCCGACGGCCCAGGGTCCCCTGTGCCTGGTAGCCGACGATCAGAACGCAGTCTTCTGGTCTCGAAAGGCTGTGCTTCAGGTGATGCAGCACCCGACCACCCTCGCACATTCCAGATGAAGAGATGATTACGCCGTTCCTGACATTGTTGAGTCCCTTGCTCTCCTCGACGTCGGCAACGTACCGAACACCATCAAAGAACGGATTCCTTCCGGAAGAGAGCATGTCGCGAACACTCTCGTTGAGTACGTCGCGGTGACGCGCCATGATCTTCGTGGCCTTCGTACTCATGGGGGAATCCACGAACACCGGCGTGTTTGGAATACGACCTGCCGCCATCAACCTGTGAAGAAAGAACAGGATGTTCTGGGTTCGCCCCACCGAGAAAGCCGGAACCAGGACGCGGCCTCCATCCCGCATCTCCTCCTGGAGGATCCGTTCCAGATCCGTCTCGAGATCCACGTTATCCGGGTGGAGGCGGTCGCCGTACGTGGACTCGGAAACGAGGATGTTGCACGGCGGTAGCTTCTCCGGAGGGCGGAGGATCGGGAGGGCTCTGCGCCCGTGATCGCCTGTGAACCCCAGGGTCAGGCTGCCTTTCTTCGCTTGAACGTCGAGGACGACCTGCGCCGATCCGAGAATGTGTCCCGCGTCGAGGAAACGTGCCTTGATGCCGGGCGCAACCTCGAAACCCTCGTGGTAGGGAAGCCCGCGCACCTGCCGCAGGGTCTGCTCGACGTCGGCAATCTCATACGCCGGCTGGAAGCGATGTCCTTTCTTGCCCAGGTAACGGGCATCTGCCGCCTGCAGGTGGGCGGAGTCTGCCAACATGATGCCCAGCAGGCTCTTGGTAGGATCGGTACAGTAGATCGGTCCTCGGTAACCCATGCGGACGAGGCGCGGCAGCGAGCCCGAGTGGTCAATGTGCGCATGGGAGAGGACGACTGCGTCGATCTTGTCGGGGTCGAGGGGCAGACTCGTGTTCAGCTTGTTGGAAACCTGTCGAGGACCCTGCACCATGCCGCACTCCAGCAGGATCCTGCGGTCGTCGACCGTGAGAAGGTGCTTGCTGCCGGTAACCTGTCGCGCAGCCCCCAGGAACTGGATCGAGATGGGCATGAGGGGTCGACATAATAGGAAGGTCCCGTAGAGAAAGAGCAGAGAGAAACCGGAGAGAGGAGATGGACCTCGAACTGCTGATCGAGCAACTGAGCCGCCCGCAGGCCTTTCCCGGCCTTCCGGGACCGGTGCGCCACCTGGAGACCCACATCTCGGTGCTCTTCTTCGTCGGCGGATTCGTGTACAAGGTCAAGAAGCCCGTCCAGTTCAGCTTCCTCGATTCTCGCAGCCTCGAGCAAAGGCTCCACTACTGCAAGGAGGAGGTGAGGCTGAACAGCTGTCTGGCGCCGTCGATCTACCTCGGCGTCGTGCCGATCTGTCCTGGTGCCGACGGCAGCTTGGTGGTCGAGGGCGAAGGGAATGCCGTCGAATACGCCGTCAAGATGCGAGAGCTCCCCGAGCATCGCATGCTGACCAACCTGCTTGCAGCGGGAGACATCGAAAACCAGAAGCTCCGCGACATTGCCGCCGTCCTTGCAAGATTCCACCGAGAGGCGGCAACCGGCCCAGGGGTGGACGAGCATGGCACTCCGGAGGCCGTTGGTCGCAACGCGCTCGACAACTTCCACGAGACCCGCAGCTTTGCGGAGCCCGGACAAGGAAGGACGATCTCACCGACGCTGCATGGTTTCCTGGAGCACACGACCCGGGAGTTTCTGGAGGGCAACGCCGATCTGTTCCTCCGGAGAGTTCGAGATCGGCGGATTCGCGAGGGCCATGGCGATCTTCATGCTGGAAACATCTGCATCTTGAAGAATCCAGGGGGCGGCCAGCACCGGGTCATCATCTACGACCGCATCGAGTTCTCCGCTGCCTTCCGGTGTGGCGACGTCGTCAACGATCTGGCTTTCCTGCTCATGGACCTGGATCGGATGGGCTATGCGGCATTCTCGGGCTTCCTGCTCCAGGAGTACCTCGGTCTGGCCCGCGATCCAGAGGCATCCGAAGTCGTGGGCTTCTACAAGACGTACCGGGCCATGGTGCGGGGTAAGGTGGCCTGCCTGAGGCTGGCACAGGTAGAAGATCCGGACGGTTCGGAGGTCAACGCCGCCAAGGCGCAGGCTGCCGAGTATTTCTACCTGGCCGCCTCGTACGCGTTGTCCCCGGCGTTGATCCTCACTTGCGGACCGCCTGCTTCCGGAAAGAGCTGGCTTGCCCAACAGGTGGCGCAGCCTCTCAGGGCAAGAGTGCTCAACAGCGATCGCGTGAGGAAGCGGTTGGCTGGGCTCGCACCGACCGCTTCAGCCAAAGCTCCCTTCGGACAGGGTATCTACGGCAAGGAGTGGACCCGCAAGACCTACGCAGCACTGCTCGCGGTGGCCGAGGAGACAATACGCCACGGCAGAACCGTAATCGTGGACGCGGGGTTCCGCACGGCGTCGCAGCGGCTACCATTCCTGGAGTTGTCTCGCCGGTCGGGTATTCCCCTCTTGCTGCTGGAGGTGGATGCGTCCGAAAACACTCTCCGACGACGACTCCGCGAGCGGGACCAGGGCGAGGGCGAAGTCTCGGATGCCGATCTGAGCATCCTGGATCAAGTGCTGGCCGGGTTCGAGCGCCCCGAGGAGGTGGCGCAGCACCAGCGCTTCTTGTGGAAGGGAGAGGGAGACCCAGAAGAGGCGGTTGCGAACGTGGTCGACGGACTGGTACGATCGGCGCGCAAGAGCTCCACTCGATGAGACGATGATCGCCAAGAAGCTCCGCGACTTCCTCGACAGGAAACACGTCCGATACGTGACGATCAGCCATTCGCCGGCCTATACCGCGATGGAGACAGCCCATGCGGCCCACGTCCGTGGCAAGGAGATGGCGAAGACCGTCATCGTGAAGCTGGATGGCAGGATGGTGATGTTGGTGCTGCCGGCGTCCTACCGCATGTACCCGGACCTCCTGCGAGATGCGCTCGGGATCGATACGGTTGAGCTGGCGGGGGAAGCGGAGTTCGCAGCGAGGTTTCCGGGATGTGAGCCGGGAGCAATGCCGCCGTTCGGCAACCTCTATGACATGGACGTGCTCGTAGATCAGGCATTGGCAGAGGACGAGGAGATTGCATTCAACGCGGGAAGCCACTCCGAGCTGATGCGGATGTCCTGGCTGGACTACGAGGAGCTCGTGAAGCCGACGCTTGGAACTTTCTCCTTCAAGCTCACTCCCGAGCTGGGTCACGCCGACTCGTGACTACCTACTATGCACCAGAACACCTGGCTGGTGTGCTAACATGCGCCACGTCCCCGGCCAGGTAAGGTTGTCGAATCCCCATGAACATCCAGACCATCCTGGTGCCTTGTGACTTCTCCCACAACTCCATGGCGGGTGTCGACTATGCCCGGGATCTTGCGAGGAAGTTCAAGGCCAAGATCGTCCTGGCCCATGTCTCGCCGACCGCCGAGCGGCTCGTGATCTATGGTCCGCCACCGGCCCTCCTCCCCAGGGATCTGGAGGATGCGGTCATGGAGGGGGTCGAGCGGGGCTTTGCCGAGATGCGAGAGCGCCTTGGCGCCTCGGACGAC
>QJVU01000041.1 GCA_003235605.1 Planctomycetota bacterium
GAGATCGCCCAGATGGAGGGCACCCTGCGGCAGGAGCTGTTGGCAATGGAGGCCGAGGCCGCCAAGGCCAGGCTCAACGCCGAAGCCTACGCCTACTCGATCAAGACCGAGGGGGACGCCAAGTTCGTCAAGGCGGCAAACGATGCCCAGGGGCGGCTGGCGATCGCGAAGGCCGAGGCCGAGGGCCTCCGCAAGATCGCCGAGTCGCTGGCAGGCGGCGGCGGCGCCAACCTGGTGAAGCTGGAGCTGGCCAAGGCCCTCAAGGGCGCCAGGATCAGCGGCGTGCCCTACGCCACCGATCCCCGCATCCAGAAGGTCGAGATCGACGCCAGGAACGCGGATCTCGGGAGCAAGCCCGGAGGCAACCCCGGCGGTTCGAGCGGCGGCAGCAACCAGAAGGGAGACAAGCGATGAAGGTCATCAACGCTCTCTCCGTGATCGTCGTCATCGCCGGGTTCCTGGCGGTCTTTCCCCACTTCGTGATCATCAAGATCAAGCCGGGACAGACCGGCGTGCTCAACCGCCAGTTTGCCGGTGGCCTCGTGGCGGAGGACTTTGGGCCGGGCTACTGGTTGGACCTGGGCCCCCTGCACACCTGGGACATCATGGATACCACGGTGCAGACCCTGAACATGCTGCGGCAGACGAAGACGTTCGTGCGCCGGGCTGACATCGAGCAGCCCCTCCACGTGAAGAGCAGCGATGGCGCCACGGTCACCCTGGACGTCACCGTGAAGTACCAGATCATGCCCGGCAAGGCCTGGCAGGTGCTCAAGGACTTCGGCAAGAACGAGGAGTACAAGAGCAAGGTCCGCAACGAGGTGATCGAGGTGATGCGCACCGAGCTGGGCGCGCTGACGGCGGAGATGTTCTACAAGCCCCTCAAGCGCCGGACGACGGCGGAGACTATCGAGGAGCGCCTGCAGCAGCGCCTGGATCGGATGCACGTCAAGCTGGTCAACGTCCTGATCCGCGACATCGAGTTCGAGAAGCGTTTCGAAGAGCAGATCAAGCGCAAGGCCCTGGCCCAGCAGGATGCCCTGCTGCAGCAGTCCCTGGCCAAGGCAGCCGACTACCGCGGCCGGACCAACAAGATCAAGGCAGAGACCGAGGCCAAGGTCGTCGTCATCGAAGAGGACAAGAAGAAGACCCTCACCACCATGCGGGCGGAGAACGACAAGAAGCGCCAGAAGATCGAGGCCGACTACAAGAAGTACGTCACCGAGACCGAGTCTGCCGCCGAACTCTACGCCTCCCAGAAGGAGGCGCAGGGCATCCTGCTCCTGAAGGATGCCGAGGCCCAGGGCGAGGCGCTCCGCCGCCAGGCGCTGTCCGGCGATGGCGGCAGGTTCCTGGTCGCACTGGAGACGGTGAAGAACATCCAGCTCGGCGAGATCGCCGTCAGCACCCAGTTGGTCAACCCACTGGACCTGGAACGGATGATGGAGATGCTCGGCGCCAAGTAGGCCCCACTCCGCGCAGCGCGCTACCTTTCCCCAGGGTGCTGCCTGAAGTACAGCTGTACGGCCGCCTCCAGGTGGCCTGCGTGCTCGCTGTACAGGCGCGCCAACTCGCCAAGCGACAGATCCGTCGCGGCGCTTGCACCCATCCGGTACGCCTTGGCGAACACGTCTCGCACCAAGATCGCCTCATCGTAGGTCTCGACGGACCGCGTCCAACCCAGCTTGTCGATGAAGGCCGGGCGTGTCGCCAACAGCGACTTGAGGACTTTCAGGGCGCCAGCGTGGTCACGTGCCTCGACCAGCTGCTCGACCTTGGGCGTGTAGTAGTAGTGCATCGCCATGACGTAGGCACCCGCCTGGATGAGGGGCCGCGGCGGATCGATCGGCCGCGCCATGACCGCGACCAGCACCGCCAACGACACCCCCGACACGGCGACTCTCGCATGGCGGCGGGCGAACAGCTGGTCCACGATCCAGACGATTGCGAAAGCGGCAAACGGGACCATGCCCACGACCAACGGTACGCGGAGCCGTGAGACCACATAGAAGACGATCAGGGGCACAAAACAGCACACGAGGTACCACAGCCATACCCCCACGTGGCGTCGCTCCCACAACGAGATCGCGATGCCTACGAGACCGCCCGGGAGGATCAAGAGAGCGCTCACCCGCGAGATGGCGAGGACCTTCGAGTGGAGGCAGCTGTAGTAGTAGAGCGTGTTGTTGGGCAGCTCGTACCAGTGCCACACCATCGCAAACTTCTTGCAGAGGAGCACGAGGTAGTCGCGAAAGCTGTCGTGCAGCGAGATCGAGGAGGCGACCGCGCCGAGCAGGCTGCCCTCGCACTCCTCCATGACCCTGGCCACCTGGTCGGGGTAGAAGTACAGGTACCATCCTTGGGATGGAACGAACCCGGGGACGTTGGCGCCAGCGAAAGTGACCGCTCCCACGCTGGTCATGCTGAACAGGGGCGCGCCGACCAGGTGGTTGCGGACCCAAATGGGGACGAGGATCAGCACGATGCCGGCGACAACTGTCGCGGCCTGCGCCACGACCTTCATCCGTTGGCCACGTAGAGGCCAGAACATCATCACCATCACGCCAGCCGAGAACACCAGGAACGTGCTCTTCAGCGCGGTCGCAACACCGATGAGACACCCGAAGGCAAAGA
>QJVU01000635.1 GCA_003235605.1 Planctomycetota bacterium
GGCCGCGTGCCTGTCGTCCATGGTGAAGTCGTTGGCGACGGCCGGCACATAGCAGAGGAACACCACCAGCAGCAGTGCCCCGAGGGCGAGGGCAGCTCGTTGCCGGGGGTCTTGCATGGGCTGGGGGATCCTAGCCGGCCTGGCGGTCGCTCACGCTTCTCCCCCGGCCTCGCGGACGGTTCTCGCCTTCCTCGTCCTCCTGGTGCTGGTGCCGGTCTCTCCACCGCCATCGTGGAAGACCGCCACCAGATACCCGACGCCAAACGGGTGCTCGTACGACAGCACCTCGTTGCCGTGGGGCTTGTGACCGAGAGCGGCGGCTACCACCATCGAAGAATCGGCGACATCCTCGGCGGCAAGCTGCCGCAGGGCGCGATCGATCTCGGCGATGTCCTCGAGCCTGCCTTCCCGCACCAACTGCGTCAGCTGGTGGTCGAAGTCCACGGCCCGCTTGTGGTAGCCCTTGGGCGCTCCCGGCTTGGCGCGATGGGTCATGTCGCCGCTTGCCACCAGCGCCGATGCACCCTGCTGGCGGCCCAGAGCCATCGCCACGGCTTCCCCGAAGGTACGCAGGGTCTCCGCTGCAGACTCCCAGGGCAGGGAGGCAATGCAGGTGAGACCATCCCAACCGGCCCGGGTCAGGAACCAGAGCGGCACCAACGAGCCGTGGTCCAGGGGCGCCGCCGGAATGGGCGTGGCGCGCACGCCCAGTTCCCGGCAGGCGTCGTGGACATAGAGCGCGGTCTGCTCGTCGTTGGGCAGGTCCACGGCTGCGGCGGGCGCCCCAAGCTCCCCCAGGTCTCCGCGCAGGCGTCTGCCCGACCAGAGACCGAACGAGCCGCCGTGACGAGGGGCTTGTGGAGAAACCAGGAACAGGCGCGCAGGATCGGCAACAACCAGGCGGCGGGCGAACTCCACGCAGGCGTCGTGGGTCTTCTGGCACTGGCGCACGCGCCCCCGCCCGACATCGGGAACGACGATCGGCGGGTGGGGCATCACCCCACTGAAGGCGGGCGGAAACGACGTCACAGCCACAACTCGCTCATCGCAAGCAGGATACCCCGGTGGACCCGAGGTAGGGTAGGAGCTAGCGAGACGGTAACCCAGGACCCTCACGGGGCTAGGACACGACTCACCGGAAGGGCCCCATGGTCACGAAATTCCGGGGTCGGGCCATGGTTTCGTCCCCCTTTGGCCTCCGTCGGTCAACCCCGTTGCTAACCGTCCACACACCAGCCAGATGAGAGCTTTCCTCGTTTCTCTGTACGCCGGCCTCCTGGCCGCCGTGATTCCCGCCCAGGTCTCCACCCCGGATGTCATCGTCGCTGAGAGCGGGACGTCCTCCACCGCCGGTCTGACGCTGGTCAACCCGATCAGCACCAAGTCCCGTCCCGTGCAGGGCATCACCACGGGACCCTTCTCCCTGGTAGCTCTCAACCCCCTCGACGCCGCAGATCTCTGGGGCTCCAGCCTCAGGCCCACGGCAGGTCGCATGCCACCCCTGGACCACTGGATCCTGAGCGGTGACAAGCTGTCCAAGACGGGTTCAGGCCACGGCACCGTCGACTTCGGCCTGTTCGGCGCGTTGAACCACGTGCACTGTTTCCGCAACGACCTGCTGTTCACCCTCTCCGGAAGCGCCGGCGGGATCTACCTGCGGCCTCGCACCGGTGGCAGCAGCGCGGTCCTGGCCAGCGCCAACTGCAACCACATCGCGGTCCTGGGCGACAAGATCTACACCTCGACCAACGACAGCCCCAACGCGATCCTCGAGGTGGACATGACCACGTCCACACCCAAGACACGGACGCTGAAGCTGGTCTTGGATCCCAGCGCCCCCACCGGCAGCAAGCTGCCCACGGTCATCAGCGCCATGTGCGCAAACGGCGCGGAGGCCGGTGCCGACAGCCTGGCGGTGTTCGACGACAAGGGTGTGCTCTATGTCGTCAAGCCGGGAGCCCCGTCGACGACCCACAACGTCACCACCACCAACCAGGCTGGTGCCGCAGCACCTGTGGGCGCCGTCTACCACCCCGGCGTACCTTTGAACCTGGTCATCGCCACCACCAAGAGCCTCTACGACGGCCTGCAGTACATCGTGCAATCGGGGAAGCCCTTCTACACCAGCGCCACCACCATCACGGACATCGCCTACGATGCCGGCGGCGTGGCCTTCTACGGCAAGGGCTGTGCAGGGAGCAGCAGCAAGACCCCCGAGATGGTCTTCGGAGGCCTGCCCTACCAGGGCAACGCGGCCTTCTCCCTCCGGATGCAGAACGGCAACCCCAACTCCCTGGCACGACTGGTCATCGGCTTCAGCAACACCACCTGGTCCAGCAAGAACCTGCCCCTGGACCTGGGCTTCCTGGGCGCAGGAGGCTGCAGCCTGCTGGCCTCCATCGACGTGATGCTCACGGCGGGAACCGACTCGAAGGGCGAGATCAACATCCCCAGCAAGGTTCCCGTGGACAGCAAGCTGGTCGGCATCACGGTCTACGCGCAGTTCGCGGTGGCCGACAAGGTCAACCCGGCGGGCCTGGTGACCTCGAACGCCGTCCAGCTGGTCATCCGCTAGACAGCAACAGCATTCCAACCCCCGTTTTCATGGTCGGCCGGATCCCCGGGGGTCTTGGCCGTCGTTTCCGAACCCACCACACTAACCTCATGAGAACTCTGCTTGTCCCGTTGTGCGCCGGCCTGATGGTCGCCGCGGTTTCCGCCCAGGTCTCTTCCTTCGACGTCATCGTCGCCGAGGGCACCTATTCCAGCACATCAGCCTCGGCCGGCCTGACCCTGGTGAATCCGAGCACCCAGAAGTCGCGTGCGGTGACGGGAATCACCACCGGCCCGTTCTTCCGTGTCGCCCTCAACACCCAGGACGCCAAGGACCTCTGGGGCCTGAGCAACCACCTGTGTGTCGGGTTCGGGACCCCCATGGACTACTTCCGGATGACCGGGGACAAGCTGACCTCGAGCACGCTTGGCTGCGTGGACTTCAGCCTGTCGTTGAACCAACTCAACCAGTGGAGCTCCTTCCGGAACGAGCTGCTGTTCGCGATGGCAGGGAGCGGCGGCGGGCTCTTCCGGCGTGCCCGCGGCGCCAACAGCAGCACCCAGATTGCCTCCGGCAACGCCAACCACATCGCCGTCCTCGGGGAGAAGATCTACTTCTCCACGACGGACAGCACCAATGCCATCGTCGAGGTGGACATGACCACCTCCACGCCGAAGGTGCGCACCCTGAAGCTGGTCCTGGACCCGAACGCTCCCACCGGCAGCAAGCTCCCCACCGTCATCGCCGCCATGTGCAACAACGGTCCCGAGGCCTCTGCCGACAGCCTGGCCGTGTTCGACGACAAGGGCGTGCTCTACGTGGTCAAGCCCGGCGCGCCCTCCACGACCTTCAACGTCACCACCACCAACAAGCCAGGGCTCGCGGCCCCCATCAAGGCGGTCTACCACCCCAGCGTGCCGCTGAACCTGGTCATCGCCACCACCAAGAGCCTCTATGACGGCCTGCAGTACATGCTGCCGACGGGCAAGCCCTTCTACACGACCGGTCAGGGCCAGATCAACGACATCGCCTACTCTCCCGGGCACGTGTCGTTCTTCGGGCAGGGTTGCGCAGGATCCAACTCCAAGACCCCGGACACCGTTTTCGGCGGCATTCCTTTCCAGGGCAACAGCGCCTTCGCCCTGCGCATGCAGAACGGCAACCCCAACTCCCTCGCGCGACTGGTCATCGGCCTCAGCAACACCACCTGGTCGGGCAAGAACCTGCCCCTGGACCTGGGCTTCCTGGGCGCAGGCGGCTGCAAGCTGCTGGCATCCGTCGACGTGATGTTGACGGTCGGAACCGACAGCAACGGCGACATCAACATCCCCAGCAAGGTCCCCGTGAACAACAATCTCGTCGGCACAACCCTCTACGTGCAGTTCGCGGTGGCCGACAAGGTCAACCCGGCCGGCCTCGTGACCTCCAACGCGATGCACCTGGTGATCCGGTAGGCTGCACCCGGGACCCATCGGGATCCTGCAGAGCGGCCGGGGCCCATGTGGCGTCCGGCCGCTTTGCGTACACTGGCCCCATGAAGATCCCCTTCGCTTTCCTCGGCGCCGGTCTCCTGACCGCTGCCGTCTCCGCCCAGGTCACCTCCACGGACGTCGTGATCGCCGAGACTTCCGGCCTGACGCTGGTGGACCCACTCACGTCCAAGTCCCGCGCCGTGCAGGGCGCTCCCAATGGCGCGTTCAAGCAGGTGACCCTCAACCCCCTGAATCCCGGCGAGTTCTGGGGAGCCAGCTCCGGGCCCCGCCTCTGCACCGCTGTGGGAGCGGCCTTGGATTACTTCACGATCAGCGGGGACAAGATCACGTCGTCCTTGCTCCGCTGCTCCAACCTCAAGGGCGCCATCAACAAGATGCACACCTTCCGGGACGGCCTGCTGTTCTCGATGTCGTCGACCAACAACGGCATCTACACCCGTGCCCGCGGCGCCACCACCAGCACCCAGATCACCTCGGGCAACGCGAACTTCCTGGCGCTCCTGGGCGAGAAGATCTACTTCACCACCACGGACACTCCCAACGCCATCGTGGAAGTGGACATGACCACCTCGACTCCCAAGGTGAGCACGCTGAAGCTGGTCCTGGATCCCAACGCGCCCACGGGCAGCGCCCTCCCCACGGTCATCAGTGCGATGTGCGCCAACGGCCCCGAGCCCGGCGCCACGACCCTGGCAGTCTTCGACAACAAAGGCATCCTCTACATCGTGACGCCGGGTGCGCCAGCCACCACCCACAACGTCACGACGAACAACGTCCCGGGGATCGCCACGCCTGTCGATGCGGTCTACCACCCCAAGGTCCCCCTGAACCTGCTCGTCGCCACCAGCAGCTCTGTCTACGACGCGGTACAGTTCATCCTCTCCCAGGGCAAGCCCATCTACACCAGCCAGGGCACCATCTACGACATCGACTACTGTGCCGGAGGCGTCGCCTTCTACGGCCAGGGCTGCGCAGGCAGCAACAGCAAGACCCCGACCATGGTCTTTGGTGGCCTCCCGTACCAAGGCAACACGACCTTCGCCCTGCGCATGCAGAACGGCAAACCCAACTCCGTGGCGCGCCTGGTCCTCGGCCTCAGCAACACCACGTGGAGCACCAACAAGCTGCCCCTGGACCTGGGCTTCCTGGGCGCCGCGGGCTGCAGCCTCCTGGCGTCGATCGACGTGATGCTGACGGTGGGTACCGACGCCAACGGGGAAATCGGCATCGTCAATACGGTCCCGGTGAACAGCAAGCTGGTGGGCGTCACCCTCTACGTGCAGTTCGCGGTCGCCGACAACGTCAACCCTGCAGGCCTGGTGACGTCCAACGCCACGCAGGTGGTGATTCGCTAAAAAAACGGCTGCGTTCAGAACCGCTCGGCCGGCGTGCGCTCCGACACGCCTCGGTCCTGGCCGGGCGCTTGCGCTGTGCATCCCCCGCACGCTCGCGGTGGAGGGGAAACGCGCTGTGCGCATGGTGCACAGCGCCTGTGGTAGCAAGAGGTTACGACGTCGATTCGCTGGGTTATCCAGCAGCGACCGCCAGCGGGTGCTGCACGGTGCCGCGTCAGTGCATACCACTTTCGCAACGAGCATTACCCGAGTGGATTTGAGCGATCGGTGCCGGACGACCACCGTGCTCGCGCCCGCTGGCCACCCCTCTTTCCCCCACCGCACCCATGAACACCTTCTTCATCGGCCTCGACTACCTGTTCGGCCACAGGCGCGACGCGACCAGGAACCTGACCGCCATGGTCGCCCCCGGAAGCCAGATCCACACCTCGGTGGTGATGCTGCCGGTGCCGGTCGGCAGGACGGGCCGGAAACAGACCCTGGCACCACGCCCGGTGCGCGACCAGCGCCTGGGATACAAGGCATACCTCCTGTTCGGCGTGTCGAAGGCGAGCACGCACGCCGAATCCTCCTGGGCGCGCGACGCGATGTGCACCTTCTTCCGGTAGGCGAGCACCGGAACGCACATCCAGCGCGCCTGCGGCCGCGGCTTCATGCGAGCCGCGGCCGCCTTTTTTTGTCAGCCCGCCCTGGCCACCAGCTCGATCAGGTCCACCACCTGGATCTCGCCTGCCTTGCCCAGGTTCTTCACCGCGTCGGTGTACATCGTGTAGTCCTTGGGGCAGGCGGTCACGAAGTAGCGGATGCCGCCAAGGCTCAGGGCCTCCTCGATGCGCTGCTCCGACGTGCGCTTCTTCTCGTTGGAGGTGTCCATCCAGATGCAACCGCCACCGGCTCCGCAGCAGAGAGTGTTGGCGCCACACCGGGGCAGCAGGGCTGGCGATGCGGTCGCGGATCGTGTACTCGCCGGCGCTGACGTCGCGACATGCCCATCATGGCCGCGTTCATGTAGATGTTCTCGCGGCCGGCGAACTCGGGGTGGAAGCCGGCGCCCAGCTCCACCGCTTCTTTCTTCCCATTGACGACGCTCGCGGATGCCATGACGACGGACAACCCCTGCTATCATCCTCCCCATGGGCGACAACCAGGACCACTCACCCCGCGTGGACCTCGTGGAGCGCAACGAAGATGGATCCCTCACGAAGGAGACCATCAAGCGGGCCATGAAGGCGTTTCGCAAGCGCTTGAAGCTGATGCGCCTCGACGAGGAGTCCCGCCTCGGGCACGACGCAATGACCAAGGGGGTGAAGTCCACGATCTGTGCGATCCAGCCACCCGAGCGCTACCCCGCGGAGGTCTGGGAGGAGTTGGCCGACCGCGGACGGCTGCGCCGGGTGGAGCAGGGGCTCTACGAGATCGTGGATACGGGGTGAACCGGTCCTAGTGGCCCACCAGGATCCGGCCGTAGTTGCTCGTCGTCAGGCCCAGGTTGTTTCCCTGTGGCCGGTCGAAGGGCGCGAACTGCGTGTGGAGACGGGACACCGCCTCGTCGCGGGAGGCGAGGTTGTCTCGCGACGGATGGAGACGAGGGGTTTTGGTTCGAGTGGCGCTTGCCTCGACCTACCATGTATCATTATCTGGTAGTTCAGGCCGGGACAGCACCGCAACGGGCTGGATAGCCCCTGGCAGGAACACCATGACTCGCTCCGCCTTCGTGACCCTCCTGCTGGTCCTCGCCTTCGGGTCCGAGGGTGTGTTGGCCCAGAAGCCCTCCGCCAAGGAGTTGGCGAAGAACCTGCGCAGCCGGGACGCAGCGGTTCGTCTCGAGGCCGCGACCGAACTCGCCGCGCTTGGTCCGGCTGCAGCTCCGGCGGCTGCAGCTCTCTACCGGGCCCTCGACGATGCCAGCCCTGCCATCCGCAAGGCTGCGGCCAAGGCTCTCGGCGCGATCGGCCCGAAAGCCGTCCCCATGGTGCGAAAGGGGCTCCATGATCGAAAGCGACAGCTCGAGGCCCTCGCGGCGGCCGGGGCGCTTGGCGACGCTGCCGGCCCGCTGATGCCAGACATCCTGAAGCTGTGGCGGCAGGAGACCGTCGAGATGCAGAGGGGGATCGAGTCCGCGGTCAAGTTGATCGGTGGACCGGCGCTGCCGTACCTCAGGAAGTCGCTCGCGGATCGGCATGACGCAGCCTACGCGGCCCAGGCCCTGGGTCAGCTGGGCCCGGCGGCGGCTCCGGCGGTACCGGAGCTGATCGCCCTGCTCCGCCGCCGCGGCGACCTCGGGCAGCCGTACGCAGCGACCGCGTTGGGCCAGATCCGCGACGCTCGTGCCGTGCCCGCCTTGGGTGAAGCGGTCGCGGGTGGCGTGGGTGCGGATGATCACCTGGAGAGCATCGCCGTCAACGCGCTCGGTTCGCTGCGGATGATCGGTCCGGATTCCGAGCCCGCCGTCCCGATGATCACCAACGCCCTGAACAGCGCCAAGAGTCCGACTTTGCGCGCTCGTGCGGCAATGACGCTTGGCAGAATCGGCACCAGCGAGCCAGCAGCGCTGGATGCACTCCGCAACGCAGCGCGGTCGCCCGACAAGTCGGTCGCGAAGGAAGCCAACGCAGCTCTCGAGATCCTCACGCCACCTCCGGAAGCTTCCGCAGCGACACTCGTTCGGGGCCTGGGGCACCCGAAGGAAGCGATCCGGATGCGCGCGCTCGATGCACTTGCGGCCCTCCCGAGGATCTCCGCGGATCTGACGCCGGTGTTGATGAAGCGCATCGAGGGTGACCCGAGCACCGAGGTGCGCATCAAGTCGATGGTCCTGCTGGGAAGGATCGGCAAGGAAGCGGACCAGGCGCTGCCCGCCCTCGAGCAGCTCGCGAAGGCTGAGGACAAGGAGTTGGCAGAAGCAGCGCGGGATGCGATTGCGCGGATCTCGGGCAAGGCCAGGTAGCGGCAGCGGGCGTCCGGCTCACGTGCTGACATGCTCTCCGTGGAGCGGTGGGCCACCGTGGCGAGACCTCCGCTTGCCGAGGAGGGCCTGTCGGTGAACGAGCGGACCGGCAAGGTGATCTACGGGTTCAGGAGGCCGTTCCGGGATGGCAGCACGCACGTGGTGCTGGATCCGATGTCGTTCCTGTCGCGACTGGCCGCGCTGGTGCCAGCGCCCAGGATGCACCTGGTGACGTACCA
>QJVU01000375.1 GCA_003235605.1 Planctomycetota bacterium
CGTGGGTGAGAGCGCCCTGCTCCGCTTCTACGTGCTTCACTGCCTCGGCATCCCCCTGGTCGCCGCCACCCTGATGGCCGTCCACTTCTGGCGGGTCCGGAAGGACGGCGGCATCTCGGGCCCGATGTGATGGCGCTCGTCGAGGGGTTCAAGAGCCTCGTCAACGGCCTCACCACGCCGTGGCTGTTCATCTCGCTGGCCACGCTGCTGTTCTTCGCCTCGCTGAAGTACAAGGCGTTCTGGAAGCCGCAGGTCGCCTTGGGCGCCGCCATCGCCGCGGCGCTGTTCATCGCGGTCTCGCTGCTGGATCCCGATTTCGCCCTGATCGTGCAGAAGCCGGACAACATTCCGATCGTCGCGATGCTGTTCCTGGTGGGCTTCTTCTGGTGGCTCAGCATGCACCAGGCGCACGAGAACGACGCCCGGATCGCCCAGGGGCTGCCTCCCCGGGAGGCGAGCGACGGCGAGGATCAGAAGACCTGGGTCTGGCCCGACCTCGTCTACACCGAGCTGCTGTGCATGATTCTCGGAACGATCGTGCTGGTCGTCTGGGGTCTGGCCTTCGGTGCGCCGATCGAGGAGGCCGCTAACCCGGCCCGGACGCCGAACCCCAGCAAGGCGCCCTGGTACTTCCTGGGCCTGCAGGAGATGCTCGTCTACTACGACCCCTGGCTGGCCGGGGTCGTGTTTCCGAGCCTGATCATCGTGGGCCTGATGGCCATCCCCTACATCGACCTCAACCCCAAAGGGAACGGCTACTTCACGTTCAAGGAGCGCAAGGTCGAGATCACGATCTTCCTCTTCGGCTTCCTGATCCAGTGGGTGCTGCTGGTCATCCTGGGGACGTTCCTCCGCGGTCCGAACTGGAACTTCTTCGGACCCTACGAGTACTGGGACACCCACAAGCTGGAGGCCCTGGTCAACGTCAACCTGTCGGAGTTCATCTGGGTGCGCTGGCTGGGCCGAGGCCTGCCGACCAACATGATGGTCCGGGAGATCTTCGGGATCCTGCTGGTGGCGGTCTACGTCCTCGTGCTGCCCGGGCTGCTCGCCTTCACGGATCGGCTGCTGGCCGTTCCAGTGGGCGGGGGCAGGAAGCTGACCCTGATCCCGGGACTGAAGAAGTACTACGAGAAGCTGGGACCCTGGCGCTACAGCATCTTCGTGATGCTGCTGCTGGGGATGATCGCCCTGCCGATCAAGATGATCCTGCGCTGGACGGTCAACCTGAAGTACATCGTGGCGATGCCCGAGATCTTCTTCAACATCTGAAGATCCTCGTGCCCGTCCGCGTGAGCTCCTTCGTCGAGGTGATGCATGGCTAAACCGGAGCCCGGCCGCGACCCGAACATGGTGACCCGGACCCGGCAGCTCAACCTGCTGTTCGCGGTCTCGTCGGTCGGCCTGCTGGTCACGACCGCGCTGATGGTCTGGGCCGACTACGACCGGGAGTGGCGGCGCTACCAGACCCAGTTTCTGGAGCTCGACAAGGCGCGCACCGAGCAGCTGATCGCCGAAGCCGAGAGCGAGATCGACAGCGGGCGACGCACGGAGCTCGAGAGCCGCCTGGCGGAGGGTCGACAGGAGGTCGCAGCCCGCCGGGACGACGTCCGGGTGGCGCAGGCAGAGCTGGCCGGTCTCCAGGGCGAGTGGTACGCAGCCGATCAGGAGTTCCGCTTCACCAAGGCGCTGATCGACGTGGCCCGCTACGAGTACGACGAGGCCGTCCACGCGCGGGACGCCGACGCCCCGGACAAGAAGGCCGAGCTGGACCGGTTGCTGGCGGAGTGGGACGAAGCCCGGGTCCACCTCGAGGACGTCGTGGGCCGCCGGGACGCCGCCCAGGCGAAGCTGGACGCGCTGAGGCAGACCCAGGAACAGGCGGACGCCGCTCTCAAGGAGATGCTCGGAGAGAAGACGCGCCTCGAGACCCGCCTCGATCAGATCGAGCCGGGGCTCGTCTGGTTCCTGCGCAACCTGCCGATCCTGGACATGGCGAACCCGTCCCTGAAGATCCAGCAGGTGATGCCGGCGAACCTCTACGACGACGTCATCTTCACCGGCACGCAGAAGGTGGACCGCTGCACGACCTGCCACCTCGGGATCGAGAAGCGCGGCTTCGAGGAGGCGCCTCAGCCCTACACCACGCACCCGGACCTCGAGCTCTATCTGGAAGGCCCGCATCCCATGGACAGGGTCGGATGCACGGTCTGCCACCAGGGCCGCGGCCGGGGCACGAGCTTCCAGAAGGCAGCCCACACTCCTTCCACCAAAGAGCAGGAGGAGGAGTGGGGCAAGTACACGGGCAGCCACGAGTACCACGCCATGCACCACTGGGACCTGCCCATGCTGGCCAAGGGGCACACCGAGTCCCAGTGCCTGAAGTGTCACAAGGACCAGGTCGAGGTGCCCCAAGCGGACCGCCTCAACACGGGGCTCGTGCTGATCGAGCGCTACGGCTGCTACGGCTGCCACAAGATCAAGGGCTGGGAGGAGCTGCGGAAGGTCGGGCCCGACCTTCGCACCGTGTCCACGAAGACCGACGAGGAATGGATCTACCGTTGGATCTCCGAGCCCCGTTCGTTCCGCCCGACCCGGATGCCCCAGATCTGGGGCGTGCGGGTCGACGA
>QJVU01000271.1 GCA_003235605.1 Planctomycetota bacterium
GTGCCATGTAGGCCGCGGACCCCGGTGCCGAGCCGGTCCTCGTCAGCCTCGGCGCTGCCTGCAGCATGGCAAGGCCGAAGTCCACCACCAGCACCCGGCCGCCGGGGGTCAGCATGATGTTGGAGGGCTTGACGTCCCGATGGACGATGCCCCGGCAGTGGGCGTGGTCCAACGCTTCGGCCGCCATCCGCGCCACGCGGGTGCAGGCCTGGGTCCAGGAGCCGTGGAACAGGTGGGGGCTGCCGAAAGCGTCCCCCTGGCTGGCCGGGTCCGGACAGAGCCGCACCACGCTGGCCCGCAGGTCGGCGCCGGTCAAGGTCCTCGGATCCCTGCCCCTGAGGTTGCGAAGCACTTGGGCCACCGAGCAGCCGTTCACGAACTCCATGGCGAAGTACGGGATGCCACCGTCCTCGCCGACGGTGAGCACCGAGACCAGCCCGGGGTGGTCCAGGCGTGCCACGGCCTCGACCTCCCGCTGCAGCCGTTGCTTGGCGCCGGGGAAGTAGAGGTAGTCGGGGCGGATCAGCTTCAGTGCCACCTGGCGGCGGAGGCTGCCCTGCTCGGCGCGGTAGACGACTCCCATGCCGCCGACCCCGATCCGTTCCAGGAGATGGAACTCCCCGAGGCGGTCCGGGAACATCTCGCCGGGTTGGTGGCTCGGGCTCTGGAGCATGCCGCTGGCGGAGAGCTCGCCGACGACCTTCCTCAGCTCCTCGGCGTGTTCCGGGTGCCGGCGGCAGAACTCTTCCAAGGCCCCGCTGCCGTCCTCCTCGATCTGCTGGAGACAGGCGGCCACGATGTCCACGAGGGCAGGCGCGCCTCCTCTCTCCTTCCTGGGATCGTCAGGAGCCGTGTCAGCGGAGCTTCGCGGGGAGTCAGTCAATGGCTCAGGGCTTTGGCGCACAGGACCTCTTCTTTCTCTGCCAGCTTTGCCAGCAAGGAGAAGAGGAGGAAGCGGGTAGTTGGTGTCACGTGGCAGCACCCCCTTTCCAGTCTGGACTTATAATCCCTCAGCGCCGTGGAGTCCCGAGAGCCCGAGCACCCGTCCCTGGAAAGCCTGCTGGAGAAGGAGCTGGAGACCCTCCGAGGGTACGTGGACCAACAGCTGGGGAAGCAGGTGCGGGCGCGGGAATCCTGCGCTGACATCGTCCAGTCCGTGTGCCGGGAGGCGCTTCAGGACCGGGAGCAGTTCGAATACCAGGGGCAGGCGGCGTTCCGTCGCTGGCTGCAGCGCTGTGCGCTGCACAAGATCTACCGCAAGTGGGAATACCACAAGGCGCAGAAGCGCGATGCCGCCCGGGAGGTGCAGGACGGCGACAACAGCGAGGCTGGCCTGGCGCAACTGGCACGGACGTCCCGCACCCCCAGCAAGGAGCTCATGGACCGGCAGGCGGTGGAACGCATCCACGCCGCCATCGAACGCCTGCCGGAGAAGTACCGGCTGGCGATCACCCTGCACAAGTTGGTGGGTCTCAGCAGCCAGGAAATCGCTCGGCAGACCGGCCAGACCGAGGGTGCGATCCGCACCCAGGTGTATCGTGGCCTGGCCCAGCTGGGGGTGCTGCTGGCCGAGAACAGCCCCAGGAGCGGCTAGCTCCCGGGCAACTCCAGGCTGGCAGTGGCCTCGGGCCGGCCACCGGCTCGTTTGCCACCATGCGCACCAGAGCCTATGGACCGGCGCCACCGCCCATGGATGGTGGTGGGCATGGAGGTGAATGTTCCCGGCAGGCCCGGGTAGCCGGAACGCCCTCGCCAGGTTGCCAAGAGAGAAAACCCCATGAGACTCCGCCTCGCTCTCACGGTCCTTGCCCTTGCGCTGCTCGCCACCGTCGCCTGGGTCTACGGCGACCAGTTCCTGGGTGGCGGGGGCGGCGACCTGCCCGTGGCTGGCGGGGATGCCACCGGCCAGGACCCGGTCACCAAGGGCGAGAAGCCGGGGGCGGAGGCCGCGAAGGTCGTCGAGGCGGGGGCCGCGAAACGGGCCAGGCTCACCGCCCCGGAACAGGGGGAAGCGGTCCACACCGGCATTCTGCGAGGGCGTTTCGTGGCCCCGACAGGTGTCTGGCCCGGCGGCGGCAGGGTGGCGCTGTTCCCGGCACCCGCGGTACCGGAAGGGGGAGCCATGGGGCTGTTTGCCGCGGGCATGCAGGCAAACCGCTCCATGAGGAAGGGGAAGGCCAAGGGCAAGGCGAGGGCTGGGCTGCCGTCGTGGATGGAGCCGGGAGTGCCGGTGCGGTCTGCGGATCTGGATCTCGAGGGTGGGTTCGTTCTCCGAGACCTCCCCGCCGGGTTGTTCCTCGTGCGCATCCAGCACCCGCACCTGATGGATGCCGGCAAGGTGGAGGTGGAGATCCGCCAGGGCAAGCACATCGACCTCGGCGAGGTCCCCACCAGGATCGCCGGCTCGCTGCTGGTGCTGGTGGCCGATCCCGCGGGCAAGCCGGTGGCCGGCGCCCACCTGGAGCTGCGCAAGGAGATGGACATGTCCACCTTCATGAAGCCGCGGGCGAGCATGGACGTCCTGGGCATGATCCGCAGCATGTTTCCCTTGTCGGCGAAGACCGACGCGCGCGGTGCCCACGTCTTCGAGGGACTGAGCCCCGAGACGTCTTGGACCCTGGAGGTTTC
>QJVU01000675.1 GCA_003235605.1 Planctomycetota bacterium
CAGGTCGACAGTGCCATCATGAAGGCTCGGGAAGAGCTCCTTGGGCTCGGGGAGGTCAAGTGTAAAGGGCGAAGTGAAACCGTGGCGCGGGGCGGAGCAAAAGCGTAGCGCCCAGTCGTATGTCTACCCCGGACCGCCCGGGGGGTCAATTGTTACTTCGCTCGTTGTCGTCGTCTCATGCGCTGCTGGCTGTCTCGCAGGCGGTAGCTCTCGCCGTTGGCTTCCACGATGTGCACCCGGTGCGTCAGCCGGTCCAGCATCGCTCCGGTCAGGCGCTCCGAGCCGCATACTTCCGCCCACTGCTCGAACGGCAGGTTCGTCGTGACGACCAGGCTCTGTCGTTCGTACGCCCGGCTGACTACCTCGAACAGCAGCTCCGCCCCGGCCTTGGTGAACGGCACGTAGCCCAGTTCGTCCAGGATCAGCAGATCCTGACGGCTCAATTGCTTCAGCAGTCGTTCCAGGCGTCGGTCTTCCCGAGCTTCCAGCAGTCCGGTCACCAGGGCGGTGACAGCGAAGAAGCGCACCTTGCGCCCTTCGTGGCAGGCGGCCAGGCCCAGCGCCGTGGCCAGGTGCGTCTTGCCCGTGCCGCTGTTGCCGATCAGCAGGACGTTCTCCCGCCGGTCGATGAACTCCCCGCCCAGCAGTTCCCGGACCAGGGCTTCGTGGATGCTCGGCTGGGCCGAGAAGTCGAAGCCCTCGATCGTCTTGAGAGTCGGGAAGTTCGCGGCCTTGATGCGTCGCTCCGTGGCCCGTTGCTGTCGCTCGACCAGTTCCCGCTCGCACAGGCGTAGCAGGAACGTCTGGAAGGACTGATTCTCTCGGCCGCAGGTGGCGGCCACCGAAGCATACTCCCGCAGCATGGTGGGCAACTTCAGTTGCTTCAGGTGGTGCTCCAACAGGACCGTCGCTTGGCGTTCAGCCATGAGTTGCCTCCCGCAATCGGCCGTAGGCCCGCAGGTCGGTCGCCGCCACGCAGATCCCCGCCAGGTGCTCGCGTCCGTCCAGGCGGAAGGTCCGCAACTCCGGCCGGTCGGCCGGGATCAGCAGTTGCTTGATCGCGTCGGCTGTCGGGGCCGTCCAACGCACCGCATGCCGCACCGCGATCGCCACGCGCTGGAGGGGGTACTCCCGTAACAGCATCAGCACGCGGATGTACTCTCGGGTGCCATCCGGCCGCTTGGCCTCCAGCCTTCGCCGCAGGAGGGCGAACTCCTCCGGCAGATCCCACCCCGCCAGGGGGCGGGCATGGTCCAGGCTGCCCGGCTTGCGTTCCAGCAGAGCCAGGTAGTGGATCGGATCAAAGATCTGCCGCTCTCGATCCCAGCAGCGTCCGTGCCGGGCGATCTGGCGGCCGGCATGGTAGATATGGACCGTGTCCACCGACGCCTTGAGCACGACGGGGCGATGGCCGTATTCGACGGGGACGGAGTAGTCGTTGGTATCGAAGCGGACCAGGGACTCGCTGGTGGCCGTCGTGGATATTTGGCGGCGAGGATCGAACTTCTCGTCCGGCACGGTCAAAGCGGCGACCTTGTCCTCGGCGAGCAACTGCTTCTTCGAGAGCGTCTTGCCCCGAAGACGGCGCGCCATGTCCGACTCGCAGCAGGCCCGAAGGTGTCGATTCAGTTCGGCGAACTCGCGTACGTGGGGGACGGGCACGAAGAAGTTCAGGCGGCTGTATTTGACCGCCCCTTCGACCACGCCCTTCTCGTTGGCGCGTCGGACCCGGCAGAAGTACGGCTCGAAGAGATAGTGGCTCACCAGCCGCTTGAACGCCGCGGTGAGCTTGCGGTCATGGGTGCCCAGGATCTGTGCGACGGCCACCTTGGTGTTGTCGTAGGTGATCCGTCGGGGCACCAGACCGAAGAAGGCGAAGGCGGCCACGTGCGCTTCGAGAAATGCCTCGGTGCATTCTCGCGGGAAGGCCATGACGAACATCGCGTCGGAGTGCACCATGGTCATGACGAAGAACGCGACCTTGGTCAGTTGGCCGGCGATGCGGGCCAGGGCATACCCGAAGTCCACCTGGGCCTGGCCCGGCGGCTGGGTCAGCGGCATGAACACTTCCTTTGGGGCAGCCTTGTGCAACCGTCGTACGGCGTCTTTGACCGTCGAATACCCTCCGGGGAAGCCCTTCTCGCAGAGGATCTCCCAGATCCTCTTGACGGTGTAGCGTTGCTTGGCTGGCTGTTCGCGGCGGGCTTCCAGGAGTTCCCGCAGCGTATCAAGCCATGGTGCCATCACGGGCTGGTCGGCTTTGGCGATCCGCTCATACTCCGGGGGCGAGGGATGCTGCAGGATCCGCTTGAGCGTGTCCCAGTGGATACCGAATCGGCGGCAGGCCTCTCGCTTGGATATCCTGTCCACGAGCACCGCACGTCGCACGTCCGTCCATTGTTCCATGTTCCTGTACACTCCTGCGACTCCCTTCGCTGGGCATGGCTTGTTCCATGCCACTGGAAGCTACGGGAGTCTTGCACCAGGAGCGCTACGGAATTGCCCCGCCCGCCCCGCGCCACGGTTTTGCTTCGCCCTTTACAAGGCGACATGGCGGACAAACCGCCTGCACAGGAGAGTGATGGAATGGACGCCGAAGCGCGATCGGATCTGCCGTGGG
>QJVU01000182.1 GCA_003235605.1 Planctomycetota bacterium
CGACGGGAGCTGGGCCCCATGCGCCTGCCGAAGCTGGCCTTGAGCCGGACTCCCTTACCCACCCGGTTGCGCAGATAGTAGAGCTTGGCCCGGCGCACCCGGCCGCGGGCCTTCACCTGAATGTCGTGGACCCGCGGGCTGTGGAGGGGAAACAGGCGCTCTACGCCCTCCCCGGCCACCAGCCGGCGGACCAGGACGCTGCGGCGGATCCCCTCCCCTTTGATGGCGATGACGGTTCCAGTGAAGATCTGGATGCGCTCTTTGTCGCCCTCCCGGATCAGGTAGTGGACGTCCACCGTGTCGCCGGCATGGAACAAGGGGATGCCGGTCTTCATGTTCTCGAGCTCGAGTTGTCGGATTTGGTCCATGGCTTCAGACCTGTTCTTGTGAGGGAGGGAAGGGTTGCTTGCTGTCGCGGCCGACGCGGCTCTGCTGCTTGCGGCGCCACCGGGCCACGGCCCCATGGTCGCCGGAGAGCAGCACTTCCGGCACGGTCATCCCCCGAAACTCCCGGGGTCTGGTGTACTGAGGATACTCCAGGAGCCCGTTCTCGAAGGACTCCTCCTGGGCAGACTGCTCGCACCCCAGCACTCCGGGGAGCAAGCGGGCGGCCGCCTCCAGCACGGTCAGGGCGGGCAGCTCCCCGCCCGACAGGACATAGTCGCCGACGGAGATCTCGTCCCATGACAGGCCCTCGCGGATGCGTTCGTCAAAGCCCTCGTAGCGCCCGCAAAGGAACAGCAGCCGCGGCAACTGGGCCAGCTCCCGGGCCTTTGCCTGGGTAAAGGTCCGGCCCCGGGGACAAAGCAGGATCTTGTGGAACGCACCGTGCTTGCGTTCGGTAGCCTCGACAGCGTCAAAGATCGGCTGCGGCATCAGCACCATTCCCGGACCTCCGCCAAAAGGGCGGTCGTCGACGCTGCGGTGGCGATCGGTCGCGTAGTCCCGAAAGTTGACGAGCTCTACGTCGAGCTTTCCTCGGGCCTGGGCTATTCCCAGGATGCTCTCTTCCAGATAGGGTCTCAGCGCCTCTGGAAAGAGCGTGAGGATCGCACACAGCATGGTGCCTGCGCAGAAAAGGCGAGGAGCGTAGGGTGGTGTCCGGGCAACGTCAAGCTCATCGGGCACCCGAGGGCAGGGCATGTTCACAGGTCTCGTAGCGGGCCGGGTCAAGGTGCTGGAAGTCTCTGCTTCCCATGTGGATGCGCAGCTCTCGGTGGACCTGGGGGAGATCTCCGACGGCGCCCGGGTTGGGGACTCCCTGGCCCTTTCCGGGGTGTGCTGCACGGTTGCCTCACGGGTCGAGAGGACCGCATCCTTCGTACTCTCCCAGGAGACCCTGAGGCGTACCTGGTTCGGCGGCCTGCGGCCCGGCCAGGAGTTGAACCTGGAAGTTGCGCTGAGGGCCGGGGATCCCATGGGGGGCCATGTGGTCCAGGGCCACGTGGACGGGGTGGGGGAGGTGGTCACGCCGGTTCCGCCCGAAGGGGGCGAGCTCTGGGTCCGACTGCCCACGGAGCTCCTCCGCTACTGCGTCGAGAAGGGCTCCATCACGGTAGACGGCGTGTCCCTCACCATCGCCGGCCTGGAGGGGGACAACATCATGATGGCGATCATCCCCCACACCGCCCAGATCACGACGCTGGGCACCCTGCGGGCGGGGTCCAAGCTCAACATCGAGGTGGACATCCTGGCCAAGTACGTGGAGCGCCTGCTGGCCGGGCGCTGAGTCAGAAGGCTCCGCTGAACACCTGGAAGAAGGTGCTCACTGGAGCGGCTTCGCGGGCGTCCTCGATGGCCCGGGTCACTTGGCCGAAAACTCTCTCCAGGCGCTCGCCCATCTCCTTGTCGGCGATCAACTTGCCCAGGACGCTGTCGCCCTTGCGGACCTCGTCGGTCAGGTAGGCCAGATCGTCCAGGATCTTGCGGCCATCCGCCAGGAGTTCCGGATCGGAGAGCAGGGCGCCCAACAGGCCGGATTTCGGATCGTTGGCCTTGGTGGTGATGTCCGCCAGGTCGTCGACCACCTTCCTCACCTTGTCGCGGACCTGTTCGTCGGAGAGCAGCATGCCCAAGGCGCCCTTGCCCTCGCGGGCGTCCTTGGTGAGCTTGCCGAGGTCGTCGACGATGGTCTTCAGGTCCTGTTCCATCTTCTCGTTGTGAATCATGGCGCCCAGAGGTCCTCGGCCGGAGTTGACCTTGGCCACGATCTCGTCGACGTTCTTGATGATACGGTCGACATTGTCGCCCATTTGCTTGTCGTGGATCAGCTTGCCCGCGACGCCGTCGGTCTTGGCCAGGGCGTCGGCGGTCTTCTGCAGGCTGTCCAGGAATGCCAGCGCCTTGTCATAGAGGGCGGTCTCCTTCAGGAGCTTCTGGATCGAACCCTGCTCGTCGTTGAGGGTCTTGAAGAACGTGTTGACGCCGCCAATGGCCTTCTTCAGCTGATCGTCATCGAATTGCCGCCCAAGGGCCTCGAAAGGGTTGACGCTGGTTGTCCCCCGCTTCGGCTCGCTCGCGGGTAGCAAGGCGAGCGCGTCCTGGCCGGGATCGATCTCCACCTGCTTGCCCCCAAGCATGTTGGCATCGGCGATCCGGAACTTGGCGTCCCGGTAGAAAA
>QJVU01000477.1 GCA_003235605.1 Planctomycetota bacterium
TATCTCGCCGCCAGCCTGCTCATCCGTGCCCTCGAGTCGTGCGCGGAGGCAGGGGTCTCCCGGGAGGCCATCGTCACGGCGCTCGAGGGCCTGGCCGGTGTCGACATCGGCATCGGCGTCGAGGTGGACTTCAGCGCCAATGACCACCAGGCGTCTGACATGGTCTGGGGCACGGTCCTGACCAAGGATGGCAGGTACGAACCCCTGGACCTGTAGATCTCGACGGCAGGTTTCGCCGACGAAGGGCCGCAGGCGTGGAAACAGGCTCGGCCAGTCCGTGGCTGGCGACAGTTGCACCGCTATCATCGGCCACGTCATGGGAAACGCCGTGCGCTCCAAGACTACGCTGCTCGCCATCCTCTGCTGTGCCCTGCTGTGTTGTGGCTGTGCCAGCAACGACCGCATGCTGCGGATGACCCCGTTCTGGGGGGATCAGCTCCCCGATCCCGATCGCGTCAACGTCTGGCCCTTCTACTACCAGACCGATGACATCGTCGTCCTCCTGTGGCCGATCTTCGATCTGGACTCCAAGGGGTTCGCGGTCAGGCCCTTCGTCAGCAAGGAGGAAACCGAGTGGTCGGTGCTCCACCCCCTCATCGGCTGGAACAGCAAGACCGGCGACTGGTGGGCGGTGCCGATCTACGACTTCAAGGACAACCATGGGGTGGCGCCGCTCTGGAACTTCGGCGACTGGAACCACGTGCTCCTGGCCTGGTGGCTCAAGAACAGTGACGGTGACGTCACCGACTGGGGTGTGCTGCCGTTCTACGGCAGCGGTGACATCAACCACGTCGGGCCGGTGTGGTGGAAGAAGCGGCAGGTGGACCAGCCCCTCGAGTGGGGGGTGTTTCCCCTGGCGGCGTTCGACGAGGACTCCGGATGGGTGCTCACGGCCTACTGGAAGAAGAAGGATGACGAGCTCAGCGTCCTCACCGCCCTGCCGCTGTTCTACTACTCCAAGGACGGCAGCTACCGGCGGTTCCTCACGCCCCTGGGAGGAAGGGGCTGGAGCGAGGACAGCGAGAAGAAGTTCATCAACGTCCTTGGACCGCTGTTCTACTACGACACCGATGGCGAGAGCTCCTACACCACGTTCCTGTGGCCCGTGTTCGTCATGGAGCAGGACAAGGACTCCACCGAGGTCAAGCTGCGGCCGATCTTCCGCTACCGCAGCTCCGAGGGCGGCCACACGATCTCCGCTCTGGTGGGGCTCATGGAGCACTCCGAGTACGGCGAAAACCGTGGCCTGCGGGTGGCGCCGCTGTTCTCCTACAAGAAGGGCCTGCCCCTGGAATTCCCCGACTACCTCACGCTCTATGCCTACCAGGAGAGCCAGCCCCGGCCCAGCAAGGCCGACGAGGAGGCTGGCCGCACGCCGCCACCGAACGTCCACCTACACGTTGGCACGCCGCTGCTGTTCAACTACCGCAGGCAAGGTGACAGCACCCGGTGGGGCAGCCTGTTGAACATCCTGGACTACGAGGCCAAGGGCGACGAGTCGGAGTTTGCGTTCCTGTACTTCCTCTATCGCCAGCAGCGCAAGGGTGAGCAGGTGCGCCGGGACTTCTTCCCGTTCTTCACCTGGGACAGCGGACCGGAGCAGTCGGGTTTCTCCTTCCTCTGGCGGCTGTTCCGCTGGGAGCGTGCCGGGGACAGGACCCGGGGCTACTTCCTGTTCATCCCCTGGGGGGACCACACCGAGGAGCCGGTCCCGCAGCCTAGCGCGGAACAGCCAGCGTCACGAGGCCAGTGAGCAGGCCGTGGGCCTCATCCCGGTGGAGGAGGCCCTGCACGTGGATCTGCTCCGGCACCGTGCCCAGCTTCTCGATGTCCACTTCGATCTCGTGGCGCCAGGTGCCGTCGGCGGGAATGGTGCCGACGGCCTGGGGCAGGCGCAGGCGCAGGAACATGAACGGCGTGTCCTCCCGGTCCCCGGGCAGCCGTCCGTCGGGGTCGGCCACCAGGTGGAACAGGCCGAACCGGGTCGGGGCCGGCTTCGCCCGCTTCGCGGTGCTGACCCAGACTCCCACCGGCCAGTCCGCAGGCCCGGTGATCTGGAAGCGCAAGGTGATCGTGTGGCCTTGGCGGGAGATCTCCGCCAGAAGTGGCGGGGGCTGCACCACCAGGGTTGTGGGACAGGTGGTCAGACCGTGCTCGTTGACCAGGTGCAGGGAGTAGGTTCCCGGGGGAACCGTGGCTGGCAGGTGGAGGTCCCAGAGCCGGGGCTCGTGCCCGGTGGTTGCCACAGGGCGGAGCAGGAACTCCGGGATCCACCATCGCCCAGCCTTCATCCTCGCATGGCGCCAGCTGGGGTCTCCTGCCACCGTCACCAGCTGGCCGGCGCCGGCCACCACCGCGGGAGGTCTGGGGTTGCGGAGAGTCGTGTGCTGCCCGGACGGCGGGTACTGGAAACGCCGTTGGTCGAGAGCTCCGGCCAGGGCCGTGGCCAGGAGGCGGTGCCCCAGCACCGAGGGATGCACCCAGTCCACGAAGCAGGGCCAGCAGCCACGATACGGCTCCGGGAGTTCGGCCCCTGCCACGTTCCCCCGCGCGGCGAAGACCGCGGTGGGGTCCACGAGGGGGGCACCCATCGCCTGCGCCACACCCCGCACCGCGTCGCGGTACTCCAAGGCCACCGGGTACTTCGCCAGCGTCTCCGCCGGCAGCGGCGGCACCAGCACCAGCACCGTACCCTCGCTGCCCGCCGCCTCCCTTGCCTCCCGGAGCAGAGTCCCGAGGTTGTTGCGGAACATCTCCAGCGGCACCCGGCGGCCGTCGGGGGCTTCGCCGCGCTCGAACGCCGCCACGTACTCCGCGGGGGTGAGGTGGCGTTCCCTGGCAACGACCCGGAAGCCGAGGCGGACGAGGCGCCACCGGCGCCAGAGGCTGTTGCGTTCGGCCTCGAGGCGCGCGCTGCGCGCCCCGTCGCTTTCGCCCATAGCGGGCACGTAGTCGTTCCAGCCACCGATGTAGAGCACGGTGATGTCGGGCTTCAGGGGAGCGACGTGCTTGCGAAACAGTGCCAGGGACTGGTGGGAGGAGTAGCCCGGCACACCCGCGAGGATGACCTCCACGCGGCGGTTCGGGAGGCGTTGCTGCAGGTGCTCCTGCAGGAGCCAGCCATAGGTGTCTTCCAGGCGCACGTAGCTGCCGAAGGTGCAGGAATCCCCGAAGCAGGCGATCCTCAGATCGCGGGGGCCCTTCACCCGGGGCACGTCCGGGCCTCGCAGGCCCAATTGGTTCACCTGGTAGCGGTCGGTGTTCCTGTCGAGGCGCCAGAACAGGTCGGCGTCCTCTTCGAAGACGCCTGCCTGGTCGAAGACGTTGCCCAGGAACCGGAACGAGGCGATGTCCTTGGGGATGTCCAGGATCCAGAGGCAGGTCTCCGCCAGGACCAGGGCCAGCGCCGCGGAGCCCAGGAGCAGCACCACGCGCTGGCGTCGGGCCGGTCTGCCGCTCATGCCTTGACAGGGGTCAGGACGTAGAAGTCCTGGAACAGGTTCAGGCTGGCCGGGACGTGGCCGGCAATGCGGACGAAAGGAGCCCACTCCTGGCGAACGAAGCCCTCCGTGAAGAACACCTGACCATAGTCCTCCTCGACCCCGTCCAGGCTCCTGGCCCACTCCCTGGAGATGGGGTGGAACAGGAACTGCCTGGCCTCGAGGTCGCGCAGGTACTCCAGGGCCGATTGGGCGCTGACGCGCAGGGTGGACTGGTGCTCCGCGCTCCGTTGGATGACGTGCAGGGCGAAGGCGCCGTGGGTGGAGAGGATCAGCAGGCCGTCGGGTCGCGTGATCCGGGAGAGCTCGGCGATCCAGGCCAGGTTCGAGTCCCTGTTCAGGTGGCTGAACACCGACAGGGAGACCACCAGGTCCATGGAGTCGGTGGCGAGGTCCAGGGGCGGTCGGGTGCCGTTGTGGAGGAACGTCCCCGGCAGGTGGGCCCGGCACCACTCCACCGCAGCGGCGCGGACATCGCTGCCGTGGCAGGCGACGTGGGGTAGCCCCATCGGAAAGCGCCGCAGGAGACGGCCGCAGCCGCAGCCGAAGTCCAGCACGGTCGCCACGTCTTGGATCGGCCGGCGGGCGTAGGTCTCCCAGAGCAGCACGACCTCGAGGAAGTCCTCGAGGGAGGTGTAGAGATGGGTCTCCTCCGTGGGACCGCCGCAGGCGGTGTCCCGGAGGGCCTTGGGAGGGACCGGTGGGTAGTAGTGCCCCAGCTGCTGGGGATACTCGCGGGCGCCGTGGATCCCGAGCCACTTGCAGAAGCCCAGGTCTTCCGGGGTGCCATAGGCCTCTTGGAGGTCCTGACGTTGGGCGAAGATCTCACGGGCAGTGCTCAGGAATGCCTCGGTGGTGGGGTTGATGAGGTTCCTGAGGTTCACCGGGGGGATTGTAGGGGGCTGCCGGCTACGGGCCACCCTTGCCCTCCCTTGCCTGTGACCTGGGGCCGCGTGCACCACTACTTCACGAATGCCTGCTACGATGTGTCCGCAACGACGCTGCCTCATGGACCTGCCGACTATGTCCGTCCCCTTGTATGTGCCCTCGCTCTCGCCGATGCCCCTGCGTGTCCTGACCTTGTCTGCCTTCCTCGTGGTGTTGGCAACGGGCACGGCGGCCCAGAAGGCCTCGGTGGCTGCGCCGGAGATTCGCGGCCTGCAGCTCTTTCCCGGCCGCGGCAACGCGGGCTGCACCGACCTCACCCGCCTGACTTTCGGCAAGGAGGTCGATGGCGAGGCGCTGATGGAGGTCGGGGCGGCGTGGTTCCAGGGGGTGGGGGACCGCAGCGCGGGTAGCGTCAATGCGGTCTGCTCCGCGGACGGCATGACCGTGGTGTTCCAGGACCACGACGGCTCCACCGCCGAGCAGTACGGGCTCGTGATCCGGAAGCAGGCCAGTGGCGGTGGGCCCGACATGGCCGCCACGCCGATCCTGCAGCTGAACAATCTCAGCTCGCCCACCGGGTCCGGCCTCAAGGGCTGGGCGATCCAGACGTTTTTCATGAGCGGCAGCCAGCCCTCGCCGATGCCGGTTCCCTGCCAGCAGACGTTCTTCTTCGGGATGATGGTGCCGAAGCTGCTGAAATGGCCCAAGGACGGCATTTCCTTGTTCATGGCCCGCTACCCCGAGACCAGTGTGCCCGCCACCGACCACGGCGACTACGCGCGGGTGTGGCGGGGCAGCGGGGATCCGGTGACCAACCTGCTGTGGTCCGTGACCGTCGGCAGGAGCCCGACCAACAAACCTCAGGATCTCGGCTTCCGCGGCGGCTCACTGCCCTTCTCTCTCATCGCCTCCGGGCCGGTGCTCCAGGCTGGGGCCGGCCACCTGTTCAACGGCAAGACCCAACCCGGCTTTGGCGCCGCCGGCATCTTCCCCGACATCAAGCGCAGCCCGGCAGGGGATGGCCTGGTGCTACGGATCACCGACAACGCCAACCGCAAGAGCGGCGGTACCCTGCTGTTGTTCGTCGCGCTGACGACCAGCGCCTCTCCCGTCCTGATCGGGGACCTCACCGGCCGGCTCTACTTGGGACAGGGCGCGTTCTTCGTGACTCCCGGGGTGCTTGCCAAGGACAGCGCCGACACCCTCCTCGAGATCGTGCCCCGGGGCAAGATCCCCACCAGCCTCCTGGGCACCCGGGTCTACTTTCAGGCTGCCACCCAGGGCTCGTCCGCCGCCAACGCTGCCATCACCAATCTGGTGGGCGTCAGCTACTACTAGTACGACAGCAGTACCAGGCGTCCCGCTACCTTTCCGCCGCGACCTCCACCCACCAGACGCGCTCGGACTCCAGCAACTGCTGGGGATCCTTCAGCACCCAGGCCCAGGTCTGACCAGAGGGCTTGGCCTTGTCCCGAACCCGGCACACGACCTGGTAGCGGCCTGGCTGCATGTCCTTGGGGAACAGAATGTAGCCATGGCGGTTCCGGCCGACGCCGGGATGGGTCTTGACCGGTTTTTGTTGGATCGGCCGCAGGGGCCCGCGGCGCCGCCGGTCGGGGAAGGGTCCCCGGGGTGCGGCCTGGATGGCCTCGTTGGCTGGCAGCACCCACCAGGACACCTCGAGCCCATGGGTCCTGGGCTGCATGGTCTCCACCTCGAACTTGAACGGACCCGGACCGGTGAGAGGTTTGTCCGGGTTGTTCCGTCGGTTGCGTCTGTCGCGGCTATCCGGACTGGCGTCCGGTGAGTGCTTGTCGATGGGATCCACGTAGCGGTAGATCTCCAGGAGCATCGCCTCGCGGCAGACCCGGCAGAAGGTCACCCCGCCCTGCATGGCACAGCCCGACGCTGTGGGTCGCCACACCCCCTTGATGCGACCGTCCCCGCCGCGATAGGCGCCGATACCCGGGCACCTGGCCTCGATCCAGTGGGCCCATGGCACCTGCTTGGGGTCCTTGGTGGTGCTGATGTTGACGCCGTTCCTGGGCGCCCCGCGATGTCCGGTGAAGCTGCTGTACTCGTCGGACAGGCCGGCGAAGGCATGGCCCCACTCGTGAATCACGGTGTCGTCACTGCGTCCCCCGATCGTGGCCACGCCGCGATCGCCGGTACCCAACGAGCCGGCCTTGACGATGCAGATGGCCAGCCCATCGTTCTCGGGCACCTCCTTCAACCACTGCCGGGCCCTGCCGGTGTTCACGGCGACGTGACCCTGCACGGATCCGGTCACGTGACCGCTCAGAGCAGTGTCCTTCGTACGTCCGTAGCCGCTTACCCCCTGGTCCTTGCTGCTGAGGTTGGCGCGCAGGAAGTTGTGGTAGCTGTAGTACTCTCCAAGGAACTTGTGGTTCTTGAACAGCTTGGGAATGGTCTTGGCGATGTCGTCGAAGTCGTTCTGGTCCTGGAGGCGGAAGCCGTCTCCCATGATCACGATGTCCACGCGGTTCGACGAAGGACCGTTGCGCTCCACATCCCCGCAGCCGATGAATCCCGTGGGCTGTGCCCGCTGGAATGCCAGCACGCCGGCATCGGTGTGGGCGTACTTCTTGGCGATGGCCTTGTAGGTTGCCACCGCCTGCTGGTACTTGCCGTCGCGGGCGAGCTTCATGGCCCTGGCCAGGGCTTCTACGGCCCTGGTCTCGTCGCCCTGGGCGGCGACAGGACCCGTTGCGATGCCCGACAGCAGGGCGCCCATCAGCGTCTGCACGGCGACACGAGGCCACAAAGATCCCATGGCGAGTCCTCTGGTCCGGGGGGAGGCGTGAGGAATCATGCTACCCGATCCACCGATGCAGCGGGCCGCAGGGAAAGCCGGTGAAGCACCGCTGGCTCCGTGGCCGAAAACAGCGGTCATGTTCCGGACCATGGAGCGCCCGCACCCGACACGCCGGCGCCTGCTCTCGACGAGACCGCGTCTGCTGCCGACAGGTCAGCGGCTGGCGCCGAAGGGCCAGCGACCGGCGCCGACGGGCCAGCGACTCCTGCCGACACGCCGACGCATCCTGGAGGAGCAGCTCTGGGCTCTGCATGAGGCCTTGGACACCAGCAAGCTGGATATCCGCTTTCCGGTGCCCGGGTTCGCGGGGGAGTACTACCTGAACGAGCCGCGAGAGCACCACCGCTGGCTGGCTGCCTACGTCCGCGCCTACCGGCCCAGGCGTGTCCTGGAGCTTGGCCGTCGCTCCGGCAATTCCACCTACGCGCTGGCCTACTATCTGGATTCGCGGGCAGTGCTGGACTCCTACGACATCGTGGATTGCGGCAATGTCATCGACCGCAAGAACGTGAACATCCGGGTCTACGACGGTGACGTGACTGCCCTGGACTACTCCGCCTACGACTTCGTGTTCGTGGACATCAACACCGACGGCCGCCTCGAAGACCAGGTGTTCCGTTCCATGCAGCGCGACGGCTACTGGGGCCTGAGCCTCTGGGACGACATCCACGCCGGGCACTACCCGGGCCTGCGACGGTGGTGGCAGGACTTGCCGCAGGACGTGATTCGGCTAGACATCACCGCCACCAACCACGCCAGCGGCACCGGGTTGATCTGGCTGGACTGAGGCCGGCCGCCGGCCCCCGGCGAACACGCCGGCAATGGAGCCGAACACTCCGCCCACGAGGACGGTGAACGGGATCCAGAAGAAGACCTGGGCACCGCTCAGTCGCGCCACTTGTTCCCAGGTCGCTGCCTGCAGACCCTCGGGGCCGAGCTTGGAGAAGTGCGTGTCCCAGCTGCAGAGGGTGGCTGGAATCGTGACCAGGACAACGCCCAGGCGGGCGAGGGCTGCGTAGAGGAGGTTGGCCAGGAAGAGCGACTTCCAGGACCAGAGCATCACGAGAGAAGACGTGCCCAGCACGACAAAGAAGCAGTAGCCGATGTCCAGTCCGGGCTTCTTGAAATCGATGATCCCCGTGGCCTGGGCGGCGGCCATCCCGCCGATGCCCGCGCCCAGGGACACCAGGTGCAGGAGCAGGGCCAGGACCGGGCGATCCGGTCCCTTGCCGTCCTTGGCAAGACGCCAGCCAAACCAGGCGCCGAACACCAGCACCAGCCAGGTGATGCCTACGAGCGCGCCGCCACCACCCTGCTGCCGGGA
>QJVU01000230.1 GCA_003235605.1 Planctomycetota bacterium
GGAGAGGTCGAAGCGCGCCCGCCCCTGGCTGCTCACGGCAAACAGCGCCTTGGGGTCTTGCAGGTCCGTACGCATGGCCCAGCCGTAGCGCCCCTGCTCCACCGGCTTGCCCCCCAGCTCGGGGATCAGGCCGGCGAAGTAGTCCTCCCCCGGTTCCAGGTGCCAGTGCCCCACCGGCGCCAGCACCCGGGACTGCACGACCAGGCCGCCCCGCGCGGGCCCGGCCTGCTCGAAGCGCACCTCCGTGGGGCGCCCACTGTCCCGGGCGGTGTCGTGGGCCAGCCGCAGCTGGTCCTGCACCACTGCCCAGGCAAGGTCCATGTCGCTCTTGCCGACACTCAGCATCCCGATGCCGAGACCCGCGAGGACCGCGATCAGGGCCATCACCGCCATCAGCTCCATCAGAGTGAAGCCATCGGCGAAGGTGATGGTCTTTTGCCTTGCGGACACGGTGCTGTGGGATCAGGCAGGAGTCACTTGGGTATTGCGGGGATCGACACGTCGTCGTCGTTGCCGAACTCGCCATCTGCTCCAGCTGAGATCAGCTGGTAGGAGCGCGGGTTCATGAGCTTGTTGGTGGCCGGGTTGCGGAGGGCCCGCACGGTCTGCTGGTCCTCGCCGTCGCCACCCATGAGCATGGTCTGGGGCTGGTCGTAGCTGTCGTCCCGGAAGTAGGCGATCGGCCGCCGCCAGGCATCCACGACCTCGAACAGCTTGCTGGTCTCGAGCAGCGGGATCAGGAAACCGCCATCGTCCTTGTCGGTGTTCAGGAGCCAGTCCGCCTTGTCCTCCAGCGAAGCCGTGCGGCCGAGGCTCTGCTTGTGGATGTGCACCACCAGGCACTCGATGCCCTCGTTGACACCGTTGTTCTTCACCTTCAAGGACTTGTCGGCGTTGGCGAAGCTGCTGGGGGGGTGGTAGCCGTTCTTGTCCGCGAACACCTTGATGCACGCCTCGAGGTGCAGGAGGCGCGCGTAGGTCTCGGCCCGCCTGGCCTCCGCGCTGGGGGTGAGGAGGTTCGGAGCCAGGGCTGCCACCAGCAGGGCGATGAGGCCGATGACGATGAGCAGCTCGATGGGGGTGAAAGCACTCTGCAACCCGGCCTTGTCTGGTGTCGAGGTCCTTGTCACTACCTTGGTCATGCCATCACTCGCTGCGAAGCTGCACCAGCCGGAAGTTGTCGAAGGCCGCGTAGACGCTGGTCCTGCCCTTGGTCTCGACCTTGAGCTCCAGGTTCAGGCTGCCGCCACCGCTGCGGCCTCGGCGCAGGCGCCGCAGCTTGCGTTCGTGGACCTTCTCCCCGTTCCAGAAGGCGCGAAGAAAAAGGGTCTTGTCATCCTCGTTCCCCTCCTGGGGCACGGCTTCCAGGCGCAGGTGGTTCATGCGGTCGCGATGCACCACCGCTCCTTGGAACAACTGGGGCTGGGCCTCCTCGGGCTTGGGGTTGCGGCCGTCTTCGATCTGCAGGAACGGCACCCCATCCTCGTCGAGCCCGAACCGGGCCCTGAAGTCCGGCTCGGCTGCCCCCCGGGTCCGGCGCAGGTTGTTGATCTCGAGCCCCACGAACCTGGGGTTCTGGCGGTCGCTCCTGAAGTCGAGGTCCAGGCTCACGAAGCGACCGGTGCCGGGTAGCTCCCGCCAGGCCATGACCGTTCCTCGGGAACCCAGCACGTCGCCATCGATCCGCAGCTCGCCATCCCGGACGAAGGGAGTCACCTGCCCCTCCTGGTGGTGGTGCCAGGACTTGGGGAGGCGGTTGCCGTCGAAGGTGACCTGGACCTGCTCCAGGTTGTCGTGGGCGTTCATGCGCTTGACCAGGTCCTCGGCAAACAGGCGCATCGGGTGTCGCAGTTGCAGGTGGCGACTCAGGTCGGTGAGGAGGTCCCGGGCCTCCTCGTATTGCTTCTGCTTGTAGGTGACGATCGCCAGGCCGATCTTGCAGAACTCGCTCCGTTCCTGGCTGGCATCGAAGGCGGCGCGGGCGCCACGGTAGTCACCGGCTTCGAAGTGGAACCGGCCCTGCATCTCCCGGTAGAGCGGTGTCACCTTTTCGGCGCCAAGACCGGCAGTCTCCAGGGACACCAACCGGTCGACATAGCGCACTGCGTGAGTGAGGGCGCTGGCATCGGTGTCCCTCTGGTAGAGGCGCTCGTAGGCGAGGGCCAGCTCGGCGAGGGCTTCCCGGAAGTCGTCCCGCCGGGTCAGGGCCTGCTTCAGCGCCAGCACGGCGCCATCCAGGTCACCGCCGAGGCGGCGCTGGCGCCCCAGCAGGTAGAGCACGTAGGGATGCTGGGGGTTGGCCTCCCGCGCCGTGACCAACGCCTCCAAGGCTGCTGCCTGCCGCCCCTCGATGTGCTCCAGGGCCAGGCCCTTGCCTGCCAGGGCAAGATGCCGCAGGCGCGGGTTCTGGTCGGCCACGACTCCAAAGGCATCTCTGGCCGCCGCCACCTCCCCCCTGCGCAGCTGGCAGGCCGCGACACCGAAGGCGGCATCGGGCACCTGGCCTCCGGCGGCGCAGGCCTCGAACTCGCTCTGAGCCCGGGCGAGGTCGCCCTCCGCGTAGGCCACGCAGGCACCCAAGTAGCGCACGTGATCGGTTACCTCGACGGGCAG
>QJVU01000212.1 GCA_003235605.1 Planctomycetota bacterium
CCTCGACCGGCTCCAAGGCGCCCATCGCCCTGACCGAGGCGGTGGAGCTGAAGGTGGGTAATCAGTAGTCACATCTTCCCCGCGGGAGATCTTCCGTACGGGGCATCTTGACCGTTGACCGTCGGGTTACGACAGTCACGTCGATGCCCCGCGGATGCCTTCCCCGCGGGACACCTTCCCCGCGGACAGCAGAGCGGGACATCTGCCCCGGAGGGAATCTTTCCCGCGGGGCGAACTGTCTGTCTAGCTTGCCAGGCGCTTCAGGATCACGTCATGCTCGGGGAACTCGTCGCCCATTCGCCGCTTGTGCCACAACACTTGGCCATCGGCGATGACGATGAAGTTGCCTCCGCCGCCGCGAATCAGTTCGACCTTGGCGTCGGGATAGCTCTTGCGGATTCGGGCAGCCAGACTGGATGCCTGGGGCTCGTAGTTTCAGGCTCCGCAGTACTCGATGCTGATCTGCATTGCAGGAGGGTACACCACGGCCCCGTTGCCGCCGAGTCGTGCGCGGCAGAATGTGACGACGGGCGTTGCAGCGAAGCCGGCCCCCGAACTGCCTGGATCCGTGCTACTTGAATTCCAGCGTCGCAGTGTTGGTGAGGGTCGGGGGAATGCCCTGCGGTGCGGACAGGGCCTGGACAGAGACCCGGGTGCCCTTCAGGGTTGGGTCGTTGGGGACGGCCTGGCTCCAGTGGGCCAACTCGTCCTGGCCAAGGCCGATCATCGTGGCAAAGATGAGGATGTTCCCGGACAGGGCGTAGCCGCCGTTCCAGCCGGGGATCGGAATGGGGTTCGCGGTGCCCGCGTTGAGGTTGAGGCTGAGGGCGACCCTGGAGACCACTGGCGCCGTCGTGGTCTTGGGATTGCGGCAGCCCAGGGTCATCGTGGCTGTGCCGCCGATGACGGTATTGCTGCCCAGGAGCCACGCCACCTCCGCGCTGTGGGCGATGGGGTAGTTCGCGCTGTTGACGAAGAAGAACCTGCCGCCTGCGACGCCACCGTTGTTCAGCCACGCTGTGTTGTCGAACACCTTGATGGGCGCGTCTTTGGTGTTGAGGCTGGGCATGAAGAACATGTCGCTGTCGCTGCCCGAGTTGCCTGCCATCCACAAGCCGCGCACCTCGCCGTTCTTGTCGATGATCGGCGTGGGGGAATGCGCGCGGATGCTCATGTTCGCGACCACGACGCCGTTGCCCTGGAGCTCGGCCTTGGTGAGGACGTTGTTCGTGATCGTGGTCTGCAGGTCCCGCATGATGATGCTGTTCACCTTGTCGATGTAGAACAGCTTCAGCATGTTGTCGACGTAGCCGAGGGCGGGATCGAAATAGGATCCCGACGGCAGGGGCGTGGTGTTCGGCGCAACGGTGACCTGCACCGGCGCCGGGAACGCCGATTTGTTGTCCTGGCGCCAGGACACGAAGATCCCGCTCGCCTGGTCGACTGCCGCATAGAGACCGTCCCGCCCCTCGATCATGAGGCCGAAGCACGGAGCATTGGATGTGTTGTTCATGGCGTTGGCCAGGGTGCTGGGCGTGAACGTCGGCGAGCTGCCGGTGGTGTCGTACTGGCCCATGATCACGTACTGGCCGCCCACGGCGCCGCCGTAGGTCGACGCCAGGTCGTAGACCGTCAGCGCCGCAGTCCACTTGCCGGCGGTGTCCGACGGACTGCTCTTGGTCAGGTTGATCTGGATGATGCCGCGGTTGGTGCCGTTGTTGTCATAGATGTTGGCGCTGCTCAGGTAGGTGGAGTTGAACACCGGGTCGTTGATGAAGTTGGTGATCACACCAGGTCCGGCTTGGGCACGCAGACCACCAGCCAGGAAGACGAGGCCCCCCAGCACGCAGGGGAACACACAGGGTCTGAGAGTTTGCATGGTTCGAGAGAAGGGAAAAGAGAGAGGACGAACAGGGTTAATCAGGGATACACAGGGACACACAGGGACACACAGGGACGAAACGAAAGGCCGTGGCGCCGGGAGAGGGCACCAGGACAGCGGCCTGTCCTGGCAACTACCGCCACCACCCTACCAGGGTAGCACTTTGGGACCCCGGTGTCCGTTGGAGTTGCCGGACCTTGCCTACCTGAACTCCAGGATTGCGGTGTTGGTGAGGGTCGGGTTGACCCCCTGAGGTGCGGCCAGGCCCTGGACGGCGACACGGATGCCCTTCAGGTTGTTGTCGTTGGGAACGGCCTGGGCCCAATGGGCCCGCTCGTCCCGGTCGAGGGCCACAAGGGTGGCGAAGATGACGATCGGGGACGCCAGGGCAAAGCCGCCGTTCCAGCCGGGGATGGCCACCGGGGTCACGGTGCCGGAATTCACTCTGAGGCTCAGGGCCACCCGGGAGACCACCGGCGCCGTGCCGTTGGGGTTGCGGCAGCCCAGGGTCATGGTCGCCGTGGTCCCGACGGCGGTGGAGCTCCCAACGAGCCACGCGACCTCGCCCACCGATGCGCTGGTGCCGACCGCGGTGTTGGCGAAGAACAGCCTGCCCCCCGCGACCCCGCCGTTGTTCATCCAGGCGGTGTTGTCGAAGACCTTGATCGGCGCATCGAGAGTGTTCAGGCTGGGCATGAAGAACATGTCGCTGTCACTGCCCGAGAGCCCC
>QJVU01000608.1 GCA_003235605.1 Planctomycetota bacterium
ACATGGCGTCCCAGAACTCCTTCGTGAACGTCACGAAGCGCCGGTACCTGTCGGTGGACAGCAGACCGATGATGTTCTCCCAGATCCCATTGTGGTAGTAGGGAATCCGCCCCTGGCCTGCCCCCTTGGCGCCCCTGGTTGCGACCGCGTACTCGATGAACGGCACGATCAGCTTGTCCATGCGCTCGATCGTGTCGCGAGCATCGAAGTCCGGCTTGCCGGTCAGCGCAAGGTTCTCGGTGCGCCGCGGCAGCTGGATCTCGTTGCTGCCGTCCACGTTCTGCGGGTTGATCGTGAAGTTGAAGATCTTCGTGAGGACGCGAGCCCCCTGCTTGGTCAGCTCGACGGTCTTCCCACCACGGATGATCGTGAAGCTGGGCAGGTCGACGTCCTTGCTCGCGGAGCCCACGCCGGTCCACTGGTAGACATCGTCGACGTAGTTCGGGTCCCCGTACCAGGTGCCGGGGCTGCGGACGGCCGTGGATTCGTCTGCGCCATCGGCGCGGGCAGCCTCCTTCTGCTCGGCAGTGCGAATCTCCTTCATGGCCAGCTTGAACATGGCGGCGATGAAGACGTCCGGCGTGATCAGACCCTTGCCGCTAGGCCCGACGACACTGGCCTTGTTGATGAAGGCGCTATCCAGCCGGCCCATGCCGAAGAGCAGCTGGAAGACAGCCGTGTCCTGGACGGTCATGCCATCGTAGCCGGAGACGGCCTCGGTCAGCTTGCCGCGTGCTGCCTGGTACTTCTCCCAGAGGTAGTTCCAGAAGTCGCGGTAGGCCCGCTCGGGAACCGTCTGGTCCCGCAGGAGGAGGCTCTGCTGCTGGTTGTAGCTGTAGCGCGACTGGATCAGGCTGAGCTCGAGCTGGAACGCGTCCGAGGTCATCTCGATCGGGCCCAGATCCAGGCTGCGGATGATGAACTGCCGAGCACCGACGAGGTTCAGCACGCTGTTCTCGATGAAGAGCTTCTCGTCCCGATACTGCCCGCCCACGTTCCTGGAGATGGCATCGAGGTGGTCCTTCATGACCATCATCTCGCGCACGGTGTCGAGACTCGTGGTCTGGAGGACGATGCGGCCCTCGGCAGTGCCTCGGCCCATGACCTGGATCGCAGGGTACTTCGCGCCGATGATCGGGAGCAGGGCGAGCTTCATCCCGAAGGCCACCTGCACCGAGTTCACGACGTAGCCGCCAGTCTTGGCGCCGGGGAAGTGACGGAAGATCTCCGGGTCGAGGATGTCAGTCCAGCGGCACTTGAAGTCCGGATCCGCGGTGAGGTGGGCCTTGTAGTCCTCCAGGTAGAAGGGGTTCTTCCCCTCCTCCGGGTCAGCGAAGGTGTCGGGGCTGAGGTAGGCCCACTCCACGTAGCGGGAGAGCCAGGGGCACTTCGCGATGTCGGGCGTGCGGTTGCCGCTCGCGTCCCGGTACTCGAGGCCGTAGACGCCGAAGGCGTTGGGGTTCATCCGCAGGAACGACAGGCGGACGTGCAGCGTGTCCACGGCATCCGGGTCGGTGGAGATGACGCAGCTCTGGAAGGCCACGGGGATCGAGATGCCCATGTTCGGGAGCGGCTCGGCGTGCGACAGCTGGTCCTGGTTCACTGCCTGGCCGATGATGCCCGTGCGCTGGTCGGCGCTGAGCAGGACCTGGCGGAACCACTCCTGGGTCAGGTCGCCCAGCTCCAGGAGTTCCTCCAGCCGCTCGAAGTTGGCCACCCCGCCCTTCAGGGCCTCCTCGATGTCGGCCGTGACGAACTGTGCGTCCTTGCTGTTGATGATCCGCTGCTGGATCGCCTCGACCAACTCAGGCGTGCTGAAGTGGTTGATCAGGGCCGCGGTAAGGAAGGGGTTCTCCACCGTGGTGATGGGCGACGCGATGAGGCTACCGAGCAGCGGCCGCAAGCGGCCGTTGATGTCCGACGGGCCGGCGAAGACCAGATCGACGGTGATCTGGGTCATGCTCTTCGGGGTCTTGATCGCCACCTCGTTGTCCGAGCGGATCGTCTGGATCCGCTGGATGGTGTGGACCTCCTGGATCCGGATGTCCGTGGGATCCAGGTTCTTGGGCCCGAAGAAGACGTGCCCGATGCGCGTGGTCTCGTTCGTGTAGAGCTGCTTCTCGGCCTGCTGGAGCTGACCGGTCCAGTCCCGCAGGTCGCGCTGGAACTTGGTCTCGTCCTTCAGGACCTCCCGGGTGTCGGAGGAGATGCGGCGCAGGTACTGCAGGAGGTCCTCGGCCCGCTTCTTCAGCTTGGCCTTGTGCTTGGCTTCCGCCTCGGTCTCGTCGCCCGTGAGGTTCAGCTCCTCCGCGGTCTGGATGCGGTTGGAGATCGTCTGCCAGAACTGCTGGAAGGCGTCCTCGTTGAAGAGACGGTTCAGGCGCAGCAGGTCCTCCGGGCTGACGCCCAGGTAGAGCTTCGCGAACTCGACGTCGCTGATCAGCAGATGGTCGTTGGGATCTGCCACTAGAAGGAGGACCTCATGCGCTGCCGGATCGTAGCGTCCACCGTGTGGCGGAGGGCCATCGGCGCGGTCGTATCGTACATCAGACCCTGCTGCATCGGAGCCAGTCCCAGCTCCCCCATGGACGCGTCGGCGTAGGCCATGAAGTCCGTCGACCGGTTCATCGTGCCGGTGCTGAAGTGCATCTGTGTTCGTACTTGCGAAGGCCTGTCCATGTAGGCGAAGTCGGTCGTCGGGATGGTCATGTTCCGGGCGTCCATCGTGTTCGGCCGGATCATGGGAGGCGGCGGCATCGGGGCGCCGCCCATGGCGCCGCTGCCATGGGCTCCACTGCTGCCACCGCCGTTGATGGTCTGCAGCAGCCCGATGCCCATGATCGCCGCCCCACCGATCATGATGCCCTTGCCGTAGTTGGTGCCCCAGAGCTTCTTGGCGAGGTCCATGGCGTGCTCGGCGAACCCGATCGACCTGCCGGTCATCGCCGGGACGCCGCCCGCAGGAGCGCCCTGGACGGCCGTACGGGCCGCATCTCCCACGGGACCCACGTAGCCACCCATGGCTCGCTGGGCGAACTCGGGGTTCTGGCCCAGCAGCCGGGCGATCTTCGAGAGCGCCCCGCCCGAGACGCCCCTGACCTCGCCGCGCTCCGCGGCTGAGGCGAAGCGCTGCAGGAACTCCATGTGGCTCTCGGCGGCGGCTTCCTCGATCTGCCGGCCGGCAGCGATGATCTTCGCGATGCGGCTGGCGGCATGCTGCGGGGTGACACCTTCCGTCTGGGCGAAGGTCCCGATGAAGTCCGCGGCCCCGGAGTTCTCGCTCATGCCGATGAGGGCCTGAGCCAGGTCGTCGACAGCGCTCTTGAACGCCTTCTTGTTGCCCGGGTGGAGCAGGTCTTCGGCGTGAGACAGGGCCATGACGCGCGGGTCGCCGAGCGCCAGCATGTCGGCGTTGCCGAACATCAGGTCGAGCACCTTCTCCTTCTTCAGGACCTGGTACTCAGACTCCTCCGCGACGCGGAGCATCCACTTCAGGGCAGACATGTCGCCCTTGGCGTAGGCGATCGCCTGCTCGGCGACCATACGACTCTTGGAGTTCGCGCCCTTCGCGACGTCGAAGTCCGCCAGGCTTGCTCCGCCGGCGATGCTCGACATCATCTGGGTCATGCGACGCCAGCGCAGGTTGGCGACCGGCGTCAGGAGTTCGGGACCTGCGGCCAGGGTGGCCGCGATGCTCTGGCTGAAGTAGCGAGCGCCCTTGCGACGCCCGTCGTCGGACATCAGCCGGAACGCCTCCTTCATCAGGTTTTCGTAGGCCCCGGAGCTGATCTCCTTGGTGGCACCCTTGCTCACGGCATTCACCATGCGGAGCTGGTTGATGCTGTGGACGGCGTCGTACTCCGCACGCATGTGCTGGTACTCGAACCGCTTCCACATCTGCTCCTGGGCGAAGTCGCGCTCCAGCCTCTTGCCGGATCCCTGAGCCAGGTTGTACAGGTAGCCCGGGTCGTGGTCGGTGTCGCGGAAGCGCTCGGGCAGCCAGCCGGGGGCAACCTGGATCGCCTCGCTGTGGGAGATCCACTGCCCAGCGGTGCTCATCACGCCGCCCCTGCCCTTGGCGTTGATGATCCGGATCTTGGCGACGGTGCTCTCCTGGGCACCGCGCATCGGCTCCGTCTTGAAGGTGGCGTAGTACTGACCCGGAAGAGTCTTCCCCTTCCACTTCATGTCCTTGCCAGACATGATTGCCCGAACGCGAGCCTTTGCTTCCCCGCCGGTGAAACCAGCATTCTTGAGCATGTTGACGGCGCGGCTGCGGCTGATGCCGATCTCGCCGACCTGCAGCTTGGAGTTATGGACCAGCGTGCCGCCGAAGGACTGCTTGAGCTTGCGGCCGAAGGCCTTGTGGCCACGGGCCATGAGCTTCTCTTCACCGCTCAGTCCGGCCCGACCAGCGGCCTCGAAGGCGAGACCGGCGTCCCCGCCATGAAGGGCGCGGATGGCATCGAGAGTTTCGTGACCCAGACCCGGGAAGTCCCCCACGCCTTGGACGAGGTACGCCGGCTCGCCAGCCTTCAGGCCCAGGGACTGACCCCCAGGCAGCGCCAGGAAGCGCGAGCGAACGCTGGCGCCCTGGAGCTTGCGCTCGAGCGGCACCAGGCCTTCCTGGCCCATGTCGATGATGATCGACTTGCGGGTGGGCATCAACGTGCCGTTGATGTCCTCCACAAGGTGAGTGCCGCGGAACTGCTCGAGATCTCCGCCGCTCTGGTAGTCCCTCACGACCTGGGTGAACTTCTTGCGATAGTCGTCCCAGGTCATCACCTCATAGTGGTGGGACTTGCCGACGGTGCCCTTCGCGATGTCCAGGCGAGCCTGGAGGAAGTGGCGATCGGGCGTGCCGACGTTCAGCGCGGAGTTGCGCGCCATGCTCCGGTAGCGACCGAAGGCGCGACTCAGCCGCTTCGCGCGCTTCTCGCTGATTGTGGCACCACGGCGTGCGGCGATCCGGTTGATGGTGTCGATCCGATTCGAGTTCATCGTCTCGACGTCAGCACCACCCATGGCGGCCTGCTGGACCGTCCACATGTTCAGGTCGCGCAGCGTGTACCTGACGGTCCCAAACGTGCCGCGCACCGGCTGGCCAGCACGCGTCGCAGCGTTGGCCCAGCCCACGGTCACGTCCAGGGCATCGCCCAGGCTGGTGAGACCGACCCGCTTCATCTCCCTGCGGGCAGCCGGACCGAGCATGGTCATGAACTGGGTCTCGAGCTCGCCCAGTCCGATGTGGTGGACAGCAGAGTCCGACAGGCCCATTTCCTTGCGGGTCCGGCGGACGGCAGACATCAGCTCGCCAAAGTCGAGCCCCTTGTCCTTGCCTCGATAGTGGAGGACCTCTTCGGTGCGGACGGCGCCACCGTAGCGCACACGCTCTTGGCGCACCTGCAGCTCGGGAAAGTTCTTGGACAGACGCTGGAGCCCGCCCTGGTGCATGCGGAGATCGTTGATCTCCGTGGCCACGCGGAAGTTCATCTCGCCGGACTCGATACCCAGGCCGTGCTCGCCGAGGACCTGGGCGCCCTTGATCGGGTCGATGTACTGCCGACCCGCGACGTCCATGGCCACGACCAGGTCGCCAGGAGCCTGGAGGCTGCCGCCCACGCCCATGCGCTTCGGGCCAAGCAGGATGGGAGCACCCTGGTTGAGCTTGCGCTCGCCCCGCTCGATCAGCGGCCGCAGGCCCTGGTCCGTCGCCTCGAACCCGAGCAGCTTGTCCTTCTTGCCCAGGATCATCTGGACGCGCTTGTCGCCCTTCATCAGGGGCGTGCCATCAGAAGACAGAGCGCTGCCGATCCAGCCCTCACCCCACTGACCGTCGGCGTGGGCGAAGAGATCCTTCTTCCTTATGGCCCGACTAAAGAAGACCGGGCCGCGCGTGCCCTTCTGCTTTAGCAGTTCGTCCACCAGCGGGTGGACGTCGAACATCTGCCCACCCATCGGGCCAGCACCAGAGGTGAGCTTGCCCATCGGGAGGTGACGCATCTCCAGCATCTGCTGGTGGATCTTGAAGACCCCGGCGGCGTATTCGGACGAGACGTAGGCCGTCGAATCAGTGAAGAGCTGATTCATCAGCTTGTAGGCAACTTCAGCCTGCTCGCGGGTCAAGTTCCCACGAACGCCGATGCCAAGCGTCTTGAGCGGCGTGCTCAGGACACCGCGGACCTTCGTTCCGCGGGCGATCGTCTGGGTGGCATAGTGGTCGCCGGCCGCTAGGCGAGCCTGGAACTCCCAGCCGCTCCGTAGGGCCGGAGTCACATTGCGCGCGGCGCCCATGCCCGCGCCGTGCCCGCGCTGCACTGCCAGCTTCTTCATGTGGTAGGCGGTGTTGCTGGCGGCCGGAATGCCCAGGATCTCTGCGTCGCGCAGCGCAGCCAGCTCCCGCAGCGGCAGGAAGCCGCGAGAGCGCATGTGGTGGATGCTCTTTTTCAGCTGACCGCTGATCCCGGTACCAGGGAAGTCGAGGCCGTAACCCCACGTGGGCATGGTGCTGGCGATCAGGCGCCCCTCGGCTCCCATGGCCCGCTTGGTGCCGACGGCGTTGTAGCCCGTCATGCGGAGCGTCTTGACGCCGATCGACTCGACACCCTCCTGCGAGAGGGTTTCCATCGCGAGGGCGAGGTGGCGGATGAGGGCCCGGCGGCTCTCCTGGTAGCTCAGGCCGCCCTGGAAGCCGAAGGCGCCGGTGCCCTTCGCCCTGGCCTGGCCCGTGGAGGCGATGATCGCGTCGAGCACGGCGTTGTCGACGCCGCGCCCCAGCTCGAAGAGCTTGATCGGCCCCTTCAGCGCCTCGCCCATGGGGCCAGAAGTCGGGAACCTGACCTGGTGCGCCAGGTAGTAGGGCAGCGCCCCGCCGGCAGCCTTCGCGTTGAACCGCACGTGCTGGAGACTGCGGTCCTTCCAGTCGCGGATGACCTCGCGGATAGCATCGACCTGGTCTGCTTCCGTGCGCCCCTTGATGCCCGGACCCAGGCCACGAAGGGCGTGCTCGAGCGCCCCCTGCGCGGACATGTACTGGAAGCGATTGCCGTCCCAGACCATCTGGGCCATCGGGGCGTACTTCACGCCGCCCAGGAGCACGGCCCTCGACCTCGCGCTGAAGGTCGGAATGTGGACGGTGTGCCGGCCCAGCTTGTACTGCATCGAGCCCGCAGCCGTCGTGTCGAGACGCGCTGCCGGGCTGATGTTGCCCATCATGGCCTCGAGGACCTGGAGGTGGCTGTTGGCAGCTCGCTCCGCGGTCAGTCGGCCGCTGACCTTGCCGCGCTGACTCATCAGCGCATCGAGCATCCCCTGGGGCGACGAACCGCGATGCGAGGTGTTGATGAACTCGCTGGGGTTGATGGCGTCGGGTACGAGGGTCATCGAAGCATCCGCCCCACCATGGCGCTAATGGCCTGCAGGTTGTTGTTCTGGACGTCCCAGTGAATCGTATCCTCCTGGCCGCCGATTCCATAGCGGAACTGCACGTTGTCGAAACCCGCGTCCTGCAGGGTGTTCACCAGGTTCATGCCTCGGGTGTCCAGCCGAGCATTGGCCAGGTGGCCCATCTGGATCGGGGTCTGCAGCCCATCGAAGCGGCTGGCGCGGTAGCGGTGCTCCGAGAACAGGTCGAACCGGTGGATGTCGCTCGAAGTCGAGTTCCACCCGGTGTCGGCCATCTTGATCTTGATTGCGTCCATCGGGACGTCGGGGTGCCACCCGCCCCAGTCGGAGCTGGGAGGCCCACCGATCGAGGCAAAGTAGGACGCGACCCGAGCGTCCGGACCGTTCTGCATCATGCTCCGGTAGGTGCCGAACTTAGGCTCGTTCCACCGGCCCGAGGCCTTCGCGAGCATCGCCGCGTGCTCGGGCGTCATGTAGCTCATGACGTGGTCCTGGGACGTGTCCGGCATCTCCATGAAGGAGAGCATGTAGGCCCGCTCGTTGCGCGGCATCGCGCGCATCGCCTGAGCGGTGAAGGTGTTCAGGTCCGACGTGCCGTAGTCCACGCCGAAGCCGGTGCGCTTCCACTGCTTGTTGTAGTGGTACGCGAGCTCGATGTCGCCGACAGCCAGCGACCTGGTCTCGAGCATCTTGGCCTTCGTGTACTCGATCGCGTCGAACCACTGAGCCATCTCGCGCTCGCGCTTGCGGAACCCAGGGACGTAGCCTCCCTGGATCTGGCCCGTCTGGATCGCGCGCCCCGACGAGGCTACGCCGAAGCCAGCACCGCCCGCGATGCCCAGGGCGATCGCGGCCATCGGGTTGGACCCGAAGAGCGCGAGGGCAGCGCCACCTGCGGTGGCGGTCATCGGATCCTGCGAGGTCAGCCAGTGAGCCTTGGGGCGGATGAAGGCGCGGTACGGGCTGCGCCAGTCTGCGAACTCCTCGCCGTAGACCTGGAAGCGCTTGTAGTGCTCGATCGGGGAGCGGATCGGGAAGAGCTTGTCCGTGACGATGGGCCCCACCAGGGGCACCACATCGCCAGCCTTCTGCATGACGTCGTGGGAGA
>QJVU01000619.1 GCA_003235605.1 Planctomycetota bacterium
GCATGAAGTTCGCCATGTTCTTCATGGCCGAGTACGCTCACGCCATCTCTTTGGCTGCGATCATCACCTGCCTCTTTCTGGGGGGCTGGAACCTGCCCTTCGGGATCGAGGTGCCGACGCTTCTCATGTTCCCGGTGTTCTTCGCGAAGATGTTCGCGCTGGTGTTCTTTTTCATCTGGGAGCGGGGAACGTTCCCCCGGTTCCGTTACGATCAAGTCATGAAGCTGGGCTGGAAGGTGCTCATGCCCCTGGCCCTCGCCAACATCTTCGTGACCGGCGTCGTCCTCACGGTTGTCGCGTAGGAGGCGAGAGACCATGGCCGTCATCACGCCGCTGCTCAAGGGACTGGCTTTCACCTTCAGCCGGTTCTTCACCAAGCCCGTCACCTACCAGTACCCGGAGGAAAAGCGCGAGCCCTCCGAGCGGTGGCGGGGGTTGCATCGCCTGAAGAGCGAGAACGGCACGCTCAAGTGCGTGGCCTGCGGGCTGTGCGAGGCCGTGTGCCCGGCCAAGGTGATCACCGTCGAGGCGAAGGAGACTCCGGACGGCAGGCGTTTTCCCGAGCGGTTCGTGGTGGAGGTCACCCGGTGCATCTTCTGCGGGTACTGCGAGGAGGCCTGCCCCAAGGACGCCATCGAGCTGACCCGTGAGTACGAGTTCTGCGGCTACACCCGGGAAGAGTTCCACATGACCCGGGACGTGCTGGCGAAAAACTGAGGAGGCCCTGATGCAGCTGCCCCTGTTCTTCATCTTCGCCGGTTTGGCGGTCCTCGGCGCTCTCGGAGTGCTTATCTGCCGGAGCCCCATCCACTCCGCCCTGTCCCTGGTGGGGATGATGGTCTCCCTGGCGGTGATCTACCTGCTGCACCACGCGGAGTTCATCTTCGCGATCCAGATCATGGTGTACGCGGGCGCGGTCACGACGCTGATCGTCTTCGTCATCATGCTGCTGGACCTGCAGAAGGAAGAGGCCCTGACCTCGCGCCTCGTCGGCTCCAAACTCTTCGCCGTGCTGGTGTCGGGCCTCCTGGGCGTCCTCCTCCTGGTGCCGCTCGCGGCGCGCCTTACCGGAGTAATGGGCGACATGACCAACCAGGCCCTGGTGGACCGCGGCAGCGTGGAGATCATCGCAGACAAGCTGTTCGGCCCGTACCTTCTCCCCTTCGAGGTGGCCTCGGTGCTGCTCCTCGTCGGGCTGGTGGGCGCCGTGGCCCTGGCGAAGAAGAAGCTTTGATAGGTGACGGGTGACGAGTGACGGGTGACCGGTACGACTCACCGACCTTCGAATAACGGAGCCGCACATGATTCCTCTGTCCTACTCCCTGACGCTTTCCGCGATCCTCTTCAGCCTGGGGGTGGCGGGCATCCTCATCCGGCGCAACGTGATCGTGCTGCTGATGTGCGTCGAGGTGATGCTCAACGCGGTGAACCTCTCCTTCGTCGCGCTGGCCGAGCACCTGGATAGCGCCGAGGGCCTGCTCTACGTGTTCTTCGTGATGACCGTGGCCGCGGCTGAGGCGGCGATCGGCCTGGCGATCGTGGTCTCCGTCTACCGCCGGCGGAACACGGTGTACGCGGACGAGATCGATCTGCTCAAGGGCTGACCGGCCCGGAGGACGTTCCGATGCACGAGCATACCTGGCAGTACATCTGGCTGATCCCGTTCTTCCCCATGGTGGGAGCGGTGATCAACGGCCTCGTGGGAAAGCGGTTGCCCAAGGGACTGGTCTCCGCCGTCGCGTGCGGGAGCGTGTTCCTCTCCTTCGCCGTGGCGGTCGCCGGGTTCCTCACCCTGCGGGGTCTGCCGGTGACCGAGCGGGTCCTCACCCAGTCCCTGTTCGAGTGGATCGCCGCCGGCACGACGAAGATCGACCTGGGGTACCTGCTCGACCCCCTGAGCTGCGTCATGATCCTGGTGGTCACCGGCGTGGGCTTCCTCATCCACGTCTACTCCGTGGGGTACATGTCCCACGACCCCGGGTACGCGCGCTACTTCGCCTACCTGAACCTCTTCACCTTCGCCATGCTCACCCTGGTGTTGGGGAGCAACTTCCTGGTGATGTTCGTGGGCTGGGAAGGCGTGGGGCTGTGCTCCTACCTGCTGATCGGCTTCTGGTTCGAGGACCCGGCCAAGGCCGCGGCCGGCATGAAGGCCTTCGTCGTGAACCGGATCGGCGACTTCGGGTTCCTGCTGGGCATGTTCCTGATCTTCATGCAGTTCGGCACCCTGGATTTCCGCACCGTGATGGCTGAGGCCCCCGGTGTCCTGGTGGCCGGTGGCGCCCTGGTCACCGCCATCACGCTCCTCCTCTTCGTCGGGGCCACGGGCAAGAGCGCGCAGATCCCGCTCTACGTCTGGCTCCCCGACGCCATGGCCGGCCCGACCCCGGTCTCGGCCCTGATCCATGCCGCCACGATGGTGACCGCCGGCGTGTACATGATCGGCCGTACCAATGTGCTCTTCTCCCTGGCCCCGACCTCCATGGCGGTGGTGGCCACGATTGGTGCCTTGACGGCCCTCTATGCCGGCACCATCGCGATCACCCAGAACGACATCAAGAAGGTGCTCGCCTACTCCACGGTGAGCCAGCTCGGCTACATGTTCAC